>NZ_DALZQO010000018.1:0-70218 GCF_032017025.1 Hydrogenoanaerobacterium sp. | reverse complement strand
TTCTACGATTGGAGGTCTTTTTATTCAATGTCCATTTTTCTTGGTGCTAAGCACACATATGGCAGCTTTTTTTGTTTACATCAGTTGGTCAAACGTAATGGATTGCAGCTTTGCTTTAATATCGTCGGTCAACTCGATGAATACTTTTTGGTATTGGCAGGGGGCCTCTTTCGGCCGGGTACATGTAAAATCAGGCAGAATACAACGCGATATGTTCAGCGGCCCCTCGATTGTGGCAATAACATCGTAAAGCGTGATATCACTTGGTTGCTTTGCAATTTCGTAGCCCCCCTGTGTCCCTTTAAACGATTTGATAATGCCTGCTGCAACGAGTTTACGCAAAATTTTAAGTGAAAAGCGCAGTGTAACACCTGTGGTTTCAGCAATTGATTTTGCATCGGCACGCTGTTTTAACTGTACTAAGCAGTGCACTATGCGTATCGCATAATCTGCTTCCAAGGTGATGTGCATCAAAACCCCTCCTTTTTAATCTAAAAAGTCCTTAAGCTTCTTGCTTCTGCTGGGATGACGCAGCTTGCGCAGTGCTTTGGCTTCAATTTGTCGAATACGCTCACGGGTGACGTTAAATTCCTTGCCCACCTCTTCAAGGGTTCTGCTGCGGCCGTCTTCCAGGCCAAAACGCAGGCGCAGCACCTTTTCTTCACGCTGAGTAAGGGTTTGCAGTACATCGCTGAGCTGTTCTTTAAGAAGCGTGTGGGACGCGGCTTCTGCGGGTGCGGGGGCATCATCGTCGGGAATAAAGTCGCCAAGATGGCTGTCTTCTTCCTCACCAATTGGAGTCTCCAACGAAACAGGCTCCTGCGCAACACGCATAATTTCGCGCACCTTTTCCACCGGCATCTCGAGTTCAACTGCAATTTCTTCCGCAGTGGGCTCGTGGCCATTTTTATGCAGCAGCTGGCTGGATACTTTTTTTACTTTGTTAATGGTTTCTACCATGTGAACCGGAATACGGATGGTTCTCGCCTGGTCGGCGATGGCGCGTGTAATCGCCTGACGGATCCACCAAGTGGCGTAGGTTGAAAACTTAAAGCCCTTGGTGTAATCAAACTTTTCAACCGCCTTAATCAGGCCCAGATTGCCCTCCTGAATCAGGTCAAGGAACTGCATGCCTCTGCCTACATAGCGCTTCGCAATGCTTACTACGAGGCGCAGGTTTGCCTCAGACAGGCGCTTTCTCGCGGCAGGGTCGCCCTCTGCCATACGGGTGGCAAGGTCAATTTCCTCCTCGGGGGTAAGCAGCGGCACACGGCCAATCTCTTTGAGGTATACCTTAACGGGGTCATCAATGCTGATGCCCTCGGATGCAAGCGAGCTCTCCAGTTCCTCCGGCTCTCCGGGTATGATGTCAACATCAACCGGTGCCGTAAAATCTTCAATAATCTCAATGTTGTGACTTTCCAGTGTATCGTAAAGCTTATCTACCTGCTCTACATCAAAATCAAGCTCCTCCAGCACATCGTTAATCTCCTTTGTGCTCAGCTTGCCTTTGGTCTTGCCGCTTTCAATCAAATCCTTGAGTAGTGTCTTTTTATCCTGTACAGCCATGGTTTTGAACTCCCCCTATTTCTTCTTAGCCGCAAGATCCGATATGTATTTGCTCCAGCTTGAATCGTTCATCTCTGCGACATCCTTGTCGGTTTTTTCCAGTTTGCTTTGTAATATGGTTTGGATGTAGTCATCGGTCTCCTCTTTGGTGTAGTTCTGCCCGCTCGTCGAGGCAAGAAAGCCCGCTATGCGCCCCATCTGTGCGTCATCAAGCTCACCGCCGAACATGCCCATATCGAGCGTCTGATTGCTCTCAATGCGTGCGCATATCATTTCATATACGCGCCGGTTGAACTCGGTGATAAAATCCTGCGGAGTGAGCTTTTGCCTGATATAGGTGCAGTAGTCAGGGTTTTTGAACAGAATGGCAATCAGCCTTTCCTCCGCAAGCGCCGCCTTTAAGTGCCGCCCCCGCTCGGGGTTCACCTTATCCATGGGAGTTGCCGCAAATACCTTCAGCTCCTTTGCCTCTTTTTTTTCTTTGGATTTTGCCTTTTGGCGAATCCTATAATTCACCTGAGTCAGTACAGCGTCTTTCGAAACCTCAAGCTCATTTGCAGTTTTTGCAATGTACACATCGCGCTCAATCGGGTTACTGATGCCCGCCATATAATCCGCAAACTCTTTCAGGTAGTTCACTTTACCGTCTGTGGTGGAAATATCGTATTTGTTTTTTATTTTAGAAAGCTCAAATTCCAATGCATTGGCACTGCCCTCAATCAACATTTTAAAACGGTCGCGCCCAAATTTTTTAATAAATTCGTCGGGATCCTTCGCCCCCTGCATTGAGAGCACCTTCACCTGCATACCAATTTCGCCCAGAATATTGATGGCGCGTTTGGTAGCGGTTTGCCCTGCTCCGTCGCTGTCGTACGCAATTACAATTTGCTTTGCGTATTGGCTCATCAGCCGTGCCTGCTCGTCGGTAAGCGCGGTGCCGAGTGTTGCCACCGCGTTTTCAAACCCTGCCTGATGCAAGGCAATTACGTCCATATACCCCTCAGCAAGCAGCAGGCTTTCCGCTTTGGTGGCTTTGGCAATGTTTAAGGCAAACAGATTGCGGCTTTTTTTAAATACCGGCGTATCGGGTGAGTTAAGATATTTGGGGCCGTTTCCCTCCATAATGCGCCCGCCAAAGGCAATTACGTTGCCGCGGATGTCGATAATGGGGAACATGACTCGCCCCCTAAACTGGTCATACACACCGCCGTTTCGCCCGTTTGCAGCGACGCAGGCAGTGGTCATCTCTTCGTAGCTGAAGCCAAGAGATTTTAGGTGCTTTGTCAGTGAATCCCAGCTATCGGGTGAATAGCCCAGCCCAAAGCGCCGAATAATTTTATCGTTAAGCCCCCTGCCGTGCAGATAATCAAGGGTTTTCTGCCCCTGCGGGGACGTCAGGCAGCTGTGGAAAAAGCGCGCAGTCTGGCGATTGATCTCCAGCACACGGGTTTTCAGCTTGGCTGCTGTGTCATCAAAGCTATTATCGGGCAGCTGCATGCCGGCTCTTTCTGCCAGCAGCTTAAGGGCATCCATGTATTCTATGTTTTCAATTCGTTTGATAAAAGTGATTACATCACCGCCCGCCCCGCAGCCAAAGCAATAAAATGACTGCGAATCGTTGTATACCGTAAAAGAAGGTGACTTCTCACTATGAAACGGGCATAGCCCAACCAGATTTCGCCCGCCCCGTTTGATTTGGATGTAAGAGGATATGACTGCCTCGATATCGTTGTTCAGTTTTAACTCCTGAATAAACTGCTCCGGTATCACAGCGCTCCCCCCAATCTATCATGCTTATTGCTGCTTCGTCCATGAGCGTGGGATAAACAGCTCCTCGTACAGCCCAATGGCGAAGCGGTCGCTCATCCCCGAAATATAATCGCAGATCGCACGGTCAGCGCCTTCCCTCTCTACAATTAATTTGTATTCTGTGGGAAGTTTATCCGCATAACGTGCAAAATATTCATAAAGCCGCTTTACAAGCTCGGCCGCTTTGTCTTCTTCATCGCGTACAATCGGGCTTTTGTACACCTGCGCAAACATAAACTCGCGCAGTTCTTTGTAGGCAGCAAGCTCTTGCGCACCCATAATAATGTCACCTGCGCTGTTTCGTACAATCGAATCAACCAGTGAACTGATACGCTCTGACTTGCTGCGCCCAAGCGTACACTTTACATTGAACGGCAGCTCCTCCTCGGTAATGATCTGCGCACGTATCGCATCCTCAATGTCGTGGTTCATATAGGCGGTTTTGTCGGCAAAGCGGACAATTCTGCCCTCCTGTGTCACCGCCTCTTCACTACCATGGCTGTGGCACTGTATGCCGTTGCGTACTTCAAAGGTGAGGTTCAGCCCCGCACCGCCGTGCTCAAGATGCTCCACCACACGTACACTTTGCATAAAATGCTTGTACCCATTCGGGCTGATTTCATCCAGTCCCTTCTCCCCCGCGTGCCCAAACGGCGTATGCCCAAGGTCATGCCCCATGGCAATCGCTTCGGTCAAATCCTCGTTTAACCTTAGTGCGCGCGCAATGGTTCGCGCAATCTGCGAAACCTCAAGCGTGTGCGTCAACCGGGTGCGGTAGTGGTCGCCCTCGGGGCAGATGAACACCTGCGTCTTGTGCATTAGGCGGCGAAAGGAATTGCAGTGCAGAATGCGGTCTCGGTCGCGCTGATATGCGGTGCGAATGTCGCACTCCGGCTCTTCTCGGTCACGCCCTCTGCTCTGGTCGGAAAAAGACGCATAGGTTGATAACGTCTGGTGCTCCCAATCCTCACTGCGTTTGCGAATGGTCATATCATCACCGCCTTTTATCGTCTAACTATACTATACCAAGATAATATAAAAAATCCTTCTTAAAATTAAAAATATTTTTGGAAATCGGTCTATTTTAATCAAATTCGTCAAATTATGCAAAAAATAAACAAAACTAAGCATATTTTTGCATCATAACATGAGGCACATGTTCGTCGGGGTATTCCTCCCCCATCGCCGTGTAGCCCAGTTTTTCATAAAACCCTTTTGCCCGTACCTGTGCCGAAAGCTCAAAACGCACGGCGCCAAGCCGCTTTGCCTCTTTTTCGAGACTTTGCACCACAAGCGCGCCCAAATGAAGCCCTCGAAATTCTTTTAAAACGGCAATCCTCCCCAGATGATAGCTTTTGCCATCTTCTGAAAAGGTTCTGCCCGTCGCCATAGGGCGGTTGCCCTCATAGACCACAACGTGCCAAGCAGTTTTGTCGGTTTCATCAAACTCATTGCAAAAGCCTTGTTCCCGTACAAAAACTGCCTCGCGAATCAGCGCGGCATCGGGAATATACTCCAGCCCTTGTTGCACCTTCACCTCATACATCCTGTTTCTCCCCCTATAAGCTCCTATCTAATCTATACATGAGCTCCGCTCGCCCAGTATTTGCGGTCTAGGCTGCGGTACTGCACTGCCTCGGCAATGTGGCGGGGGTCAATTTCCCCCGCTCCATCGAGATCGGCAATGGTACGCGCCACCTTTAAAATTCGGTCGTAAGCGCGGGCCGAAAGCCCCATGGTATCAAACGCGCGCCCCAAAATAGCCTTTGCAGCAGGTGTCATAACGCAAAATTCGTCTAACATAGCGGGTGTAATTTTTGCATTGCACGAAACCCCGTAGGCCTGATAGCGCTGCACCTGCAACGCACGCGCTGCACTCACCCGCGCGCGAATCTCGGCAGAAGTCTCCGCCTTTTGCCCCGAAGACAGATGCTCGAACTCCACGGGCATCACCTCGATGTGCAAATCCAACCGGTCAAGCAACGGACCAGATATTTTGGAAAGGTATTTGGCAACCGATACGGGCGAACAGCTGCATTGGCGCGTGGGATGCCCGAAATAGCCGCATTTGCAGGGGTTCATCGCCCCTACAAGCATCACCGAGCACGGGTAGGTGTAGGTACCGTTTACGCGCGAAATGCTAATACAGCCATCCTCCATCGGTTGCCTAAGTACCTCCATCGCAGTTCGGGTGAACTCGGGCAGCTCGTCTAAAAACAGCACGCCGTTGTGCGCCAAGCTAAGTTCACCCGGCTTTGGGTACGCGCTGCCGCCCGAAAGAGCAACCGGCGACACCGTGTGGTGCGGGTGGCGGTACGGGCGGGCAGAAATAAGCGAAACTCCGCCTGTAAGTGCCCCTGCAATCGATTGAATTTTGGTGGTCTCAATCGCCTCATCAAAGGTCAGCGGCGGCAAAATGGAGGGCAGGCGCTTGGCAAGCATGCTTTTGCCCGAGCCCGGTGGCCCGATGAGCAGCACATTGTGTCCGCCCGCGGCGGCAATTTCGAGGGCGCGCTTGGCGCCCGCCTGCCCTTTCACCTCGCTGTAGTCGGGCAGCCCCTGTGCAATGTCCGCCGCGAACGGCTTTGCGGCAGCAGGGGTAAGCATTGCACTACCCTCAAGGTGAGTCAGCAGCTCGCTGATATGTTTTACGGGGTATACGTCGATTCCTTCTACCACGGCACCCTCCGCGCTGTTTGCAAAGGGCACAAAAATAGAACGAATTCCCTGCGCCTTTGCCTCCATTACCATGGGCAGCACGCCGCTGGCGGGGCTGCTTTCCCCCGAGAGCGAAAGCTCACCGATAAACGCACAATCTGAAAGGTCGCGGTCAATCACGCCGCTTACATACAGCAGTCCAATAAACAGCGGCAGGTCGTACAGCGAGCCGATTTTTTTCACATCGGCGGGTGCGAGGTTTACCACTACTCTGCCTACGGGGAACTCATAGCCGCCGTTCTTGATTGCAGAGCGCACACGGTCGCGCGATTCTTTAACCGCAGTGTCGGGCAGGCCTACCATTTCAAAGATAGGCATACCACGCGAAAGATCGATTTCCACCGCCACACGGTAGGCGTTCATTCCAAACAAACCAAAGCTGTTAATGCTTGTAAACATGTTGTCAACCGCCTCTACAGATATTGTGTTTATTCCAAATCGGCAAATTTTTCTTCCGTCACATAAGGGAACACCGCAGCGGCGGTCAGTTCATCAAGCTCTTTACGAAAAGCTTCCACTTTATCGCTCGTCATCATAATCTTCAGCTTTACCACAACACCAAAATCACTTTGCAGTGTAACCGTATTGTACTTTGGCAGGATATAAGAAATTTTACCGTAGAGTGCGTAATCAAATTCCATTTCCAATATGGTGCATGGGTTCATATGCATAACGCGTGCCACATCTACCGCGAGCTTTGCCCCGTGCGAATAAGCGCGCACCAAGCCGCCTGCCCCCAGCAAAGTGCCACCAAAATAGCGCGTCACCACCACGCAAACATCCACAAGCCCTTCTTTTTGCAGCACATCCAGCACCGGCACACCTGCGGTACCCTGCGGCTCGCCGTCATCGCTGCAGCGCTTTGTAAAGCCATCCCGCAGCACATAGGCAAATACATTGTGGGTTGCATCTCGGTGCTGGCTGCGCTTTTCGGCGATAAACGCGAGCGCTTCTTCTTCGGTAGTAACCGGCTGAATGCAGCCGATAAAGCGCGATTTCCGCTCTATAAACTCATCCTCTGCCCGCTCATAGATGGTTTTGTAGCCCTGTTCCATCGGTTGCGCCCTCCATCCCATCCGGTAGTTTTACGGGCAGCAACAGCGCCCGCCCTATTATGACTATATAGTGTTAAAAATCCTTCTTATTTTTGCTTTTATCGCATTATTTTATGGAATGCTTGTTCTGCTTTGATAGAGCATAACACAAAATAAGCCTTTTTTCGCCGCAATATTACAACAAAGGCGGTGCATTAAAATGCACCGCCTTAATTGGCAAACAATATGCTTATTTGTCCATATTGAAGCGCTTTTTGAATCTGTCAACACGACCGCCGGTATCGACCAGTTTCTGTCTGCCGGTAAAGAACGGATGACATTTAGAACAAATTTCAACCTTGAGATCTTTTTTGGTGGAACGTGTGTCGATAACCTCGCCGCAAGCACATGTAATTGTGGTGGGCTCGTATTTCGGATGAATTCCCTGTTTCATGTATAGTTCACCTCGGTTCAAAGTTGCCACATCAAGTTGAGATGCAACACTAAAATATAGAATATCACAATGTTGTCCAAAAATCAAGCATTAAAAAAGCTCCGCTGCAAATTAGTCAATATCCGTTTCATTCTCTGCGTTTTCACCGCAAAGCGGCTAATGGGCAGGTGCTTTTATAGATGAGCCATCCCATTCAAAAAGCCTTTCGGCATTGCTCGCCTCGGTACTAAAAGCCCATCATTTTGGTGACAGCGTCAATCAAAGCTTTGCTGATCTCCTCCGCGGCTTCATCAGTCGCCGCCTTTACCATGTAGTAAGCCTTAATTTTCGGCTCGGTGCCCGACGGGCGGATGACCACCTGGATGTCGCCCTCCAGGCCGTACGCCAGCACGTTGGACTGAGGCAGAGTGATTGCTTCCTCCTTGCCGTTAACCGTTTTGATGGAGGTATCGTAATCGGCTACCGAAACAACCTTGAGCCCGGCAATCTCTTTGGGTGGGTTCGCCCGCAGTCCGCTCATCAGCTCACCCATGCGCTGCATGCCGGTGGCACCCTCGCAGTAAAAATTAGACTGAAGGTTTTTGTGCACACCGTACTTCTCGTACAGCTTGCCAAGCGCATCCACCAGTGTCATACCCTGTTCTTTGTAATATGCGGTCATCTCACAGATGAGCATGGAGGCAACTACCGCGTCTTTATCACGCACATAGGTGCCGGAAAGATAGCCGTAGCTCTCCTCAAATCCGAGCAAAAATCGGCTCTGCTCGCCCTTTTCTTCCAGCAGTGCAATCTGCTCGCCGATGTATTTAAAGCCTGTGAGAATGTTGATAACCTCAACACCGAGGTCTGCCCCCATCGCATCCACCATGGAGGTGGTGACGATTGTTTTGACAACAATTGGGTTTTCGGGCAGAGTACCAAGCTCGGCGCGAGAGGTTGCAATGTAATGTGTAAGCAGCACACCAACCTCGTTGCCGGTGAGCAGCACATAACTGCCGCTGTGGTTTACCGCAATGCCTACGCGGTCACAGTCGGGATCGGTCGCCAGCAAAATGGATGGGTTCTCTTTTTCACAAAGATCGAGCCCCTTTTGCAGTGCTTCGCGAATCTCGGGGTTGGGGAACGGGCAGGTGGTGAAGTTGCCGTCGGGTTTTTCCTGTTCGGGCACCACAACAACATTTTTCACACCGATACGGTCGAGAATGGAACGTACACAGCGGTTACCGGCACCATTGAGCGGTGTGTATACCACTTTAAGGTCTGCACGCTCACAGATGCCCTTGCGCACAGACTGCGCCTGCACGTTATCAAGAAATTTCTGCACAACAGCCTCGGGGATGATTTCAATAAGCCCTTCTGCCAGCGCCTTATCGTAATCGGCACGCTTTACACCGTTAAAGATATCGGTCTGGTTTGCAAACTCCAAAACACGCTCCGATTGCTCTGTGCCAAGCTGGCAGCCATCTGCCCCGTACGCCTTGTAACCGTTGTATTTTGCGGGGTTATGGCTCGCCGTCACCATAATGCCTGCACTGCATTTGAGCTCACGTACAGCATATGAAAGTGCCGGGGTTGGCATAAGCTCCGCGTAGAGATACACCTTAATGCCGTTGCCCGCAAGCACGCTTGCTGCCTCTTTCGCAAACAAATCCGCCTTAATGCGGCTGTCATAAGCAATGGCGACGGATGGTTTCTCACAGCTTTCGCACAGCATGCTGGCAAGCCCTTGTGTTGCCTTGCGTACGGTGTAAATATTCATGCGGTTGGTACCCGCACCAATTACACCGCGCAAACCCGCTGTACCAAACTCTAACTCACGGTAAAAGCGGTCAAAAATCTCATCATCCTTGCCTGCAATTGCCGCAAGCTCCTCATGCAAATCGCGGTCTTCCCTTGCATTTTCCAGCCATCTCTCATACAGTGCCTTTTCGCTCATTGCAATACCCCCTATGTATCGTAAATTTGTATCATTCACCTTACTACTTCAAATTATACCTAGTTTTTGCCAGATTAGCAATATAAGATTGTCCCGCCGTTATGGAATTTTATGCACTCTAAACGCAAAACAGGGGCGGCTTTTAAACCGCCCCTGCTGATTGGGATTTATTGCTTTTGAATGGTAAGCACTGTGCCGTCGTAATCTACCAGCAGCTTTGTACCGGGAGCTAAATCTTCGCCGATAATCATTCTGGCAAGCAAGGTTTCCACCTTCTGCTGTAAAAACCTCTTCAGCGGCCTTGCACCGTAAATAGGGTCGTAGCCCGCATCCACCACGTAATCTTTTGCGCGCTGGGTTACTGTGATGGTAAGCTGCTTGTCGCGCAAGCGGTTTTGCAGTTCGCCGATGAGCAGGTCAACAATGGAGGCAATCTCCACCTTGGTGAGCGGTTTGTAGAATACAATCTCGTCCAGCCTGTTTAAAAACTCGGGGCGGAACTGTTGCTTGAGCAAACTGCTCACTTGGATTTTTGCCTCCTCGGTAATACTGCCGTTTTCGTCGATGCCCTCAAGAATATAACTGCTGCCGAGGTTAGAGGTAAGAATGATAATGGTATTTTTAAAATCCACCGTTCTTCCCTGCGAGTCGGTGATTCTGCCATCGTCAAGCACCTGCAGCAGAATATTGAATACATCGGGGTGCGCTTTTTCAATCTCATCGAACAGTACAACCGCGTAGGGTTTACGGCGCACCGCCTCGGTAAGCTGGCCGCCCTCATCGTAGCCAACATATCCCGGAGGCGCACCGATGAGGCGAGATACCGAGTATTTCTCCATGTACTCACTCATATCAATACGGATGATATTGTGTTCGTCGTCGAACAAGCTTTGCGCCAATGCCTTGGCAAGCTCGGTTTTGCCCACGCCGGTGGGGCCGAGGAACAGGAACGAACCAATGGGGCGGTTGGGGTCTTGAATACCGGCACGCGAACGCATAATGGCCTCGCTCACCTTTTCAACTGCCTCATCCTGTCCGATGACACGCTGATGCAAAATATCCTCAAGGTGCAGCAGCTTTTCACGCTCGCCCTCCATCAGCTTGGATACCGGAATACCCGTCCAGCGGCAGATGATGCGAGCAATCTCCTCGTCGGTCACCTTATCGCGCAGCAGCGAGGTGCCCTGCTCCGCCTTCGCGGCTATCTCCTCTTCTTCGTGGAGTGCCTTCTGAATTGCCGGCAGCTTGCCGTATTTCAGCTCAGCCGCCTTGTTGAGGTCATAAGCACGCTCGGCCTTTTCAATATCGGCATTCACCTGCTCGAGCTCCTCACGCAGCTTTTGCACCTTCTGGATTGCTCCCTTTTCGTTTTCCCACTTCGCCTTCATCTCAGCAAACTGGGCACGCATATCGGCAAGCTCTCTTTGTATTTCTTTCAAGTGCTCTTGCGAAAGCTGGTCTTTCTCTTTTTTCAGTGCTGCTTCCTCAATCTCATGCTGCATAATTTTACGAGAAAGGTCATCCATTTCGGTCGGCATCGAGTCAATCTCGGTGCGGATCATCGCACAAGCTTCATCCACAAGGTCAATCGCCTTATCGGGAAGAAAACGGTCGGAGATGTATCGGTTGGAAAGTGTCGCCGCGGCAATCAGCGCCTGATCCTGGATTTTGACACCATGAAACACCTCATAGCGTTCTTTTAACCCACGCAAAATCGAGATGGTATCCTCAACCGTGGGCTCGGCTACAAGAACAGGCTGAAAACGGCGTTCCAGTGCAGCGTCTTTTTCGATGTACTGGCGGTATTCGTTGAGCGTGGTTGCACCAATGCAGTGCAGTTCACCGCGCGCAAGCATTGGCTTTAAGATATTGCCCGCATCCATTGCGCCGTCGGTTTTTCCCGCACCCACAATGGTGTGCAGCTCATCGATAAACAGAATAATTTTGCCCTCGCTCTTTTTAATTTCACCCAACACTGCCTTCAGGCGCTCTTCAAACTCACCGCGAAATTTGGCACCTGCAATCAGCGCACCCATATCGAGCGAGAATATTTTGCGGTCTTTTAGCGAACTTGGCACGTCACCGCGTACTATACGTAGCGCCAACCCTTCGGCAATTGCAGTTTTGCCAACGCCCGGCTCACCAATCAGCACGGGGTTGTTTTTGGTTTTGCGCGAAAGAATGCGAATGACGTTACGAATTTCGCTGTCACGCCCGATGACAGGATCCAGCTTATGGTTTTTGGCAAGCTCAACGAGATCCTGCCCGTATTTGGCAAGCACGTCGTAGGTGGCCTCGGGGGAATCGCTGGTTACCCTGGTGTTTCCCCGCACCGTCTGCAATGCCGTCAAAAATTTGTTTTTATCCAGAGCATATGCGTTAAACACGCGGTGCATTGCGTTGTTTGGTTTTTCCAGCACTGCTAGAAAAATATGCTCCACCGAGACAAACTCGTCTTTCATTTTGTCGGCTGTTTTTTCGGCTGCGACAAGGGCTGCGTCCACCTCACCCGAAATGTAGATTTCGCCGCTCTTGCGCCCCGAGCCGGTAACGCTTGGCAACTTATTGATTTCGGTTTTGACCGACTGTGCAAAATCCTGCGCATCCACATTCATTTTTTTAAGCAGCTGCGCAATTAAGCCGCTCTCCTGCTCTACAAGTGCATAGATGAGATGCTCCTGTTCAATTTGCATGTTTTGGTTTTCAATGGCCAGATTCTGGGCGTTTTGCAGCGCCTCCAGCGATTTTTGCGTAAACTTTTGAGCATTCATGCGATCACTCCTCTTTATTTAAAATACAAAATTTAAAGCATTTAGCACTCTATGCATCCGAGTGCTAATATTATAATAATTTAAAAATACTGAAAAAACAAGTATAAATTGTAAATAATTTTTAAAAAACAAAGCATTTCTATAAAAACACTATACATGTTAAAATAAAACATGTTAGAATGGTAATATTATTGTGCTCGGAATGGAGATGTAATATCATGCAGCCTTTTATGTGGGTTTTGATACTTTGCGGTGTCGCAGCTGTGGTGGTACTGCTTTTACGCAAGCGGGACGGAAAAGAACAGGTTGTGCAGGCTAAGGTATCGGCCAAACAAGCAGTGCCCCATAAGCCGCGCGGAAACGATGATGATTCGTTGCCTACCGATTATGTGGTAACCTTTCAAGTGTTGAACAAAAGCCTTCCCTTGATTGTCAACCGCTCTTTTTTTGATTCCGCTCAAATCGGTGCGCAAGGCAAATTAACCTTTAAAAAAGATGTTTTTGTTGAGTTTGAAGATGATAATCCAAGAATTTATCGCTAAATCATGTAAAAAGCCGTACCCTTTCTAAAAAGGGTACGGCTTTTCTTCTACAGTCAGGCGGTTCTTCCGGCTACTATGCCCAGAACCACAGTCACAACCACTACTGCAATCAGCAGCTTAATGATAATGTCTAGAGTTTGTACCGAAACAGGAATTTTGTCATAAAACCGCTCTTTGGCGTTTTTGAACTCCGGCCCAGACGTTGCTCTACCGCCGTCCTCCTGTTCTTCGGGCTTTGGTGTGTTCTCTTGCATTACCGCTCCGCCCTCCTGTATTATTTCTTCGCCAGGTATTTTCTCAGGTCAAGCGCAACAGCGATGATAATAACGAGACCCTGTACAATGTAGGTGTAGGATGTCTCCACGCCCATGAACTGCAGGGAGATCTTGAGCAGCTCAAACACCAGTACACCAATAAGAATACCCGATACTCTACCTACACCACCGTTGGTGGAAACACCGCCGATGGTACAAGCTGCAATTGCCTCGAGCTCGTAGCCCGCACCCATGTTAACCGAGGTACCACCTGATTTTGCAGCCAGCAGGAAGCCTGCCAGACCATAAAGGATAGCAGCGAGCATATAGATGAGAATTTTGGTTTTGCTGGTGTTTACACCCGCAACCTCAGCAGCATTCTCGTTACCGCCGATGGCATACATATACTTACCGTGGCGGGTTTTGTTGTAGAGAAACCACATAAAGCAGCCACACACTGCCGCAATGATGAGCAGGTAGGGCAAAAATTTAAGATTCAACAACTTGCCGGATGCAATTGCGGTATAATTTGATTTCAGTCCACCGATGGGCTTTGCCCCGGTGTAGACTAAGCAAATACCGTAAACCAGTGTCTGCATACCAAGGGTTGCGATAAACGGAGGTACCTTCAAAAAGCTGATAACCGAACCGTTTATAATACCGATGAGAGCACAAATAGCAAGCACAATAACGAGCACCACAGGAATGGGCAGGTCAGGCAGATTGGGGAAAAACCTGTCGCTGTAATCGGGCTTTTGCAGCAAAGTAGCCGCAATGCAAGCACCCAAACCAACAACACGTCCTGCCGAAAGATCGGTGCCTTTGGTAATCAGACAGCCGGAAACACCAAGAGCGATGATAAAACGCACCGCGGTGTTCACCGAGAGGTTTGAAAAGTTTGCACCGGAAATAAAGTTTGGCCGGAGAATACCAACCACAACCGCAACGCCGATCATTAAAATAGTAATCGCATTGTTTTCTAAAAACGCTATGACTTTTTTTCTGTTGTATACTTTTTTCTCTGTAGCATCCATATTTATGATCCTCCTTATGAAAACTTAGTAGCTAAGGCCATGATATTTTCCTGATTCGCAACATTTCCATCCACAAAGCCACTGACCTTACCGTCACACATAACCATAATGCGGTCAGACATGCCAATCAGCTCACTCATCTCAGAAGATATCATAATGATGCTTTTGCCCTGCTTTGCAAGCTCGGCAATAATGCAGTATATTTCGTATTTCGCGCCTACATCAATGCCTCGGGTGGGTTCGTCCAAAATCAAAACGTCGGGGTCGTTTGCCAGCCAGCGGCTAATAATAACCTTTTGCTGGTTGCCGCCGGAAAGCGACTGAATGAGCGTTTTGCTGCTTGGGGTTTTAATCGATAGCTTTGCAACATTATCTTTTACAAGCTGCTCGATCTTTTTGTTATTTAATACAAAGCCCATGTCCAAGTATTGGTCCAGCGAAGCAACCGAAACGTTATCTGCGATAGACAGTACACCGAAAATACCGGTTGCACGGCGGTCCTCTGTCAAAAGCGCAATGCCTTTTCGAATTGCATCCTGCGGGCGATTGATTTTAATTTCTTGATTTTTATAATGAATACTGCCCTTAGAATGGCAGCGAATTCCGAACAATGCTTCCATCAGCTCTGTACGCTGCGCACCTACCAAGCCGCCCACACCCAAAATCTCGCCTTTGCGAAGTGTAAAATTCACATCTCGGAACGACTTGGGGTTAATGGAAGTAAAGTCTTTAATCTCAAACACCACTTCAGCGGGTTTGTTTTCACGCGGCGGGTAAAGGTTGGTGAGTTCACGTCCCACCATTTTTGTAATGATCATGTCTGTTGTAAGGCTTTTCGCATCCCATGTACCGATGTACTGTCCGTCACGCATAATGGTGACTTCATCGGAAATACGAAGAATCTCGTCCATCTTATGAGAAATATAAACGATTGATACACCCTTGGCCTTCAAGGTTGCAATAATGTCAAACAGCGCTTCCACTTCATTCGCTGTCAGGGAAGATGTCGGTTCATCCAAAATTAAAACCTTACAATCTGCCGAAACTGCCTTCGCAATTTCAACCGATTGCATTTGTGATACCGAAAGGCTGCCAAGCTTTGCTTTAGGGTCAAAGTTCATTTTGACCTCTTTGAGTAGCCTTTCTGTATCTTTGTACATTTTGTCGTGGTCAATTACAGGGATGCCAAGCACCCTCTTCATAGGGTAGCGCCCCACAAAAATATTCTCAGCCACACTTCTCTCAGGAATAGGCTGTAACTCCTGGTGCACCATGGCAATACCGCGGTTCAGCGCATTCATAGGGTCAGAAATGGTAATCTTTTCGCCCTCATAATACAGCTCCCCACTGTCCATTTTGTAAATACCGAACATGCATTTCATCAAGGTGGATTTACCCGCGCCGTTTTCCCCCATCAACGCATGAACTGTACCTGGCTTCAGTTTGAGATTTGCGCCGTCCAAAGCCTTAACACCAGGGAAGGTTTTGACGATATTGCGCATTTCCAAACGATACTCCGACATAAACCGGCCCCCTCATCTTTCAATCTTAAAAAATTGCGTGTGCGCTTATAACGCACACGCAATCCTCTAAATACCAATTTGTAAAGCGATGATTATTTCACAACTTTTACGTAGTCTACTGTGTAGTTTTTATCCAATTTCTCACCGGCAATTGCTTTAACAGCAACGTCAGCTGCAGTGTGAGACTGGCCAATGTGGTCGTTCAGAACAGTACCGGTCATGGTGCCGTCTTTAACCATCTGCTGGCACTCTTCAAGAGCGTCAACGCCTACCAGGTAGATATCTTTGCCAACGGTGCGGCCGTTTGCTTTGATAGCCTCAGCAGCGCCGAGAGCCATGCCGTCGTTGTTACAGAAGATAACATCAACTTTTGCGCCATGCTGTGTCAGAGCTGTGTTAGCAAGCTCCTGACCTTTTGCCTGATCCCAGTCGCCGCGCTGCTCAAACAGTTTCTCAACTTTAATGCCAGCATCGGTAAGCGCTTTGATGGAGAACTCAGTTCTGTACTGAGCGTCAACGTTCTCAGGGTCGCCCATGATCATAACATAGGAAACAACGCCGTCGCCGTTCATATCGCCTTTGTTCTCGGTAGCAGCAATGATCTCGCCCTGGAAGGTACCGGACTGACGAGCATCTGCGCCAACGTAAGCGATTTTATCCCAGAGACCGAGGTCGTCAGCGGTAGGCTCACGGTTGATGAACACTACAGGGATATCAGCTGTTTTGCACTTCTCGATAACAGTTGCAGCGGAAGAGGACTGAACCAGGTTGCAGATGATGACATCTACTTTGTTTGCGATAAAGGTATCGATCTGGTTGGTTTGCTCTGCCTGATCGCCTTTGCCGTCAACAACGGTTACATTGTATTTTACGCCGTCTTTGCTCAGGTCTTCTTTCAAGTATCTTTCCAACTCTGTGCGGTACAGGGTCATAAAGTTATCATCGAATTTGTAGATTGCCACACCAACGTTGACCTCTTTTGCAGCGGGAGCTTCGGAGCCCGCAGAGGAAGCAGCTGAGCTCTCAGCTGGAGCAGAAGAAGATGCAGTGCCTCCGCAAGCAGCAAGAGACAACATCATTGTCAGTGCGAGAACCAATGCCAATACTTTAGTAAATTTTTTCATTGGAAATACTCTCCTTTACGATTTCATTCTATCGATCCTAAATCCTCCATAGGTTAAAATACTGAAACGGGATTTTGACTCTTCCCGAGGCAGTTCTATTTTCAACCTACGTGTCCATTATAGCAGGCAAAAAGCTCGAAAAGAAGTAAATTTCATTCTCATTGTGTTAGAAATCATACGATTCTATTTACAAAATAATCTTTTACGCCCTTATTTTGTTACCATTTTTTAACTATTGTATTAATTCCTGTCTAAAAAGGACGAACGGCAAATACAAAATAGTCTCTGTTATTTTGTATTACTAAACGGAAACAGCAGCTTTTGATTTTCGGTATTGTACATATTTTCGGCGGTTATTACTTTCGTGGCGGTATCGATGAATGCCTCGTGCTGTTTGCTTTTTTTGTAGCCGATCGCTTTCTGTACACCAATATAACCCATAGCAAACGGATTTTGCACAATCAGACCGTCAAAGGTGCCACGCTCCAGCTGCTCAATGGACTTTAGGTTGTTGTCAAATCCAATCACCGCAAGCTTCGCAGCATCCACTTTCAGTTCTTCCAATGCCTCACCTACACCCAAGGTCGTCCACTCGTTGAAGGTGGCAATTGCATTAATCTCAGGGTGTTCGGCAAGCATTTCAATCGTCGCCTGTTTCGGGCTCTCAATATTGGAAAGGGTGTAGCGAATCTGAACAACCTCCATGTCGGGGTACTTAAGAATTGCATCAAGGCAACCGCGCTCGCGCTGCATGCCGTTGGCACTGCCCTCTTCAAAGTTGATAATGCCTACCTTGCCCTGATAGCCGGTCAGCTCCGCAAGCTTTTCGCCCGCCTGTACACCCGCCAGAGTATTATCTGTGCCAATCATCATAATATTCTTATCCGAGTTGATGGGGCTGTCGATACTGATGATGGGAATACCCGTGTCTATCACGCGTTCCGCCGCCTTTACCGATTTATCAAAATCACAGGCCGAAAATACCACTGCATCCATTTCGTTGTCAATGGCCCATTGCAGCATCGCGTTTTGTGAGTTGTAGTCCTCCTCGGTTTCTGGGGCCTTTATGGTCACATTTACGTTATATTCATTCGCAGCGGCCTGTGCACCCCGAAATGCCGTCTTCCAAAAGTTGGATTGACTGGATTTTGCAATAAACATAATGTTCATTTTGGAATGATCGCTTTGCGTAAATGTGGATAGAGTGAACATGAGGAAGGCAATTATAACCACTGCCGACACTGTTTTAATGAATAGCCTCATTGGTTTGCTGTTCATTTTCGTCCCCCCTTATTTTTGGAATGCGGATATTAACCGTGGTGCCCTCGTCCAGCTCACTTTCAAACGACAGACCGTATTCCCTGCCAAAGTAGATTTGGATACGATGGTGCACATTTTTAACACCGATGCCATAACTGTTGGATGATTCAGATTCGAGTATGTTTTGCAGCACCGACTCCGGCATGCCCAAACCGTTGTCGATAACCTGCATGAGAATGGTTTCACCGCAATCTTTGATGCGGATGGTGATCTTGCCCTTGTCCACCATCCGATCAATACCGTGGTAGATGGAGTTTTCAATCATCGGCTGCAAAATGATTTTAAGCGATTTGCAGCTTTTAATATTCTCGTCGGCCTCAATCGAGTATTCGAACTGGTCCTTGTAGCGAATCTTCTGGATAATCAGATAGCTTTCGGCATGCTGCAGCTCATCTTTGATGGTAATAATCTCATTGCCCTTGCTGATGCTAATGCGAAACAGATTGGCAAGCGCCTGTACCATAATCACCGCGCCCTTGCCATCATTCCGTTCGCACATCCATAAAATAGAGCCGAGGGTGTTGTATAAAAAATGCGGGTTAATCTGCGCCTGCAATGCCTTAAGCTCGCTTTTGCGCAGCTCCTGCTCCTCCGACTTAATGCGCTCCATCAGCTCGTTGATACGGTCGATCATATGGTTAAAGCTGTGCCGCAGGCGGCTGACCTCATAGAAGCTGTCCTCGTAGGAATGTATGGTGAGGTCGCCCTTCTCCACCTTATCCATCGTCTCGGTAAGGCGCACAAGCGGCTTGGAAATGCGCCTCGACATCACAACTGCAATCATAATAACGAGTATGATCGCAATGACAAACAGCCTGCCGAGAAACCCGATTACCTCGATGCGCGTTGCTTCCGCATCCTCTAAAAAGCTGATACCCACCAGCTTCCAGTCGGTATGCTCAAGCGAGCGGATAACCACAACGCTGTTGTTTTCCGCCTGCACATATTCACCGTCCGCCTTGCCGCTGATGAAGCTGATATCTTCATTCTTGATATTGGAATAGATCATCTGCTGCTGCGGGTGATAGATGATATTATCGTTCTCGTCCAGAATAAACACATAGCCGCGCGAACCAATGGTGATGCTACTGCAGTTTTCTTCAATGGAGTTGAAGTTCATATCAATGGTAAATACCGCATTGCCGGTAATGTTGCTGTTGTAAAGGTCTACCTTACGGCTAAGGGTTACTACCCAGTTGTACTTGCCTTTATAGATGTTTTGCACATGGGGCGGTGAAAAGGTATACGGTGTGTAAGACTGCATTGCCGCGCGATACCAATCTTGCTCGGTGATGTTAATGTTGTTCTTTACCTCAAGCCCGTGCGGGGCTGCAGCAACCACATTGCCGTTTTCGTCAAATACGGTCATCGAGACTATATCGTCGCGAAGCTTATATGCGGTATTCAAGGTATCTACCACAGTTTGCTTGTCCGAAATAAAATAGGTGTTCATATCCGTAATGATACGGTCCGAAACATCCATGGTGTTGTTGATGTACGAGTTAAGTGTCATCATCACCTGATCTACCACCTGTACCGAGTTGGTGATGACGTTTGCTGTAAGGGTATTATTGAACTTGATAAACATCACGATAGCAACGGTAATCATCGCAGCAAGTGCAAAAAGGCTAATCCAAAAGCTCAGTACAAACTGAACACTGGAAAGGCTGTTGGAAAACAGTTTCTTAATCTTTTTTGCCGACAGTTTCACAGCGCCACCCTTTCTTATCCTACTAATTTGCAATAACAAAGTCGTTTATCGCTTTTTACTCCGCAACCGTTTTGCCGCGCCCGAAAAAACCTACCTTGTCGTTCGCACTCTATCTGCGGTTTACGGTGCATTTGAACCGCCCGATGAGGCTTCCGCAATACCACGGCGCATTTCATTGGGGGAAATTTGAAAATACCGCTTAAAGCAGTAACTGAAGTAGTGCTGGTCGGTGTATCCGGTTTCCTGAGCAATCTCAAATATCTTTTTGTTGGTGGAAAGCAGCAGTTCCTTTGCATTCTCCATACGAATTTTAATTAGCACATTCGTGAAAGAGTCACCGGTTGATTTTTTGAAAATAGAACTAAAATAACTTGGGCTGATGTGCAGCTGCTCACTGACCGATTTAAGCGACAGGTCGGATGCCTGATAGTTTTTTTTGATGTATTCGTAACCCTTGCCCGCCAAAATATCGGCGCTGTCCTGCCGCTGCAGGTTGATGTATTCCATCACACGGTGGCACAGACGCTCAAACCACAATTTCACATCATCAATGCTTTCGTGGGTAAAAATATCGGTGATAAAGTTCAAGTTATTCCCCACGTTGAGGTCAAAATCCGGAATCAAGCTTTTGGCGGTTTTCACCACCACCGAGAACATCTCGATGATATAGATCTGATAATCGGAAATGGTAGCCTTATGACGGCGCATGTTTTCAAACATCCTGTTGATAAACTTCGATACCTGCTCCTTTGTTCCTGTTTTAAGGATGGACTTCAAGGTGGTCTCGTTGCTTTCATCAAACAAGAAGCGCACCTTGCTGTCCGGCTCAATGTCGCCGATATGAATAATTCTGTTTCTGCCGAGTATCAGCCGGTAATCCAGCGCGGAGAGCGCACTTTCATAAGCCAGCCGAATTTTGCTTACCTCGTCAAATTTTTCGCTGACGCCAATGGTAGAAGAAATACCGTAAAAATGTTCCATATTCTGCTGAATTTCCAACATCAGCATATCACTGTTTGCGTCAATTGTTTTGCGGTTGTCTGAAAGTATCGTAACAATATGGTCCAAATGCCAAAAGGTTTCATTGTGTGCATAGCGGTCTGCTATCTGCGTAATGAGCTTCGATATCGATGACATCAGCAAATCGGTGTCATCAACGCCCAATGTATTGGTTTCGAGCGAATGCCTGCTGGGCTTGGTAACAAAAACAAGATTGCATTCGCCGTCAAGTTGCAGCCCCAGCTTTGGGAAAGTGACTACAATGTATTCTTTGGTGAGTCCGCCCGCCACCAGCGCATGCAAAAAGCCCATGCGCATAATTCGCCGATCGGTTTCGTAGTTTTTTTTCATTCGCTCAATATCACGCAGGGCATCGCGCTCTTCGTCGAGTTTTTTGCGGATAGAGGTAAGCGTTTTGCTGAGGTTGTCTGCCGAAATAGGCTTGAGCAGATATTCCATAACATTAAACTGAATTGCGGTTTTCGCATATTCAAAATCGTTAAAGCCGGTGAGAAAAACAATTTTGGTAATTGGGTTTTCTTCTCGCAGCACTTTCACAAATTCAATGCCATCCATGAACGGCATTTTAATATCGGTAATAATCACATCGGGATTCAGGCGCTGAGCAACATCCAGTGCTTCGCGGCCATTTTCAGCCTCGCCGACCACCTCAAACCCAAGCTCGTTCCAGCAGATGGTTTCAAGGATCGCCTTGCGCACATCATATTCATCATCGACAAGCATCAAAGAATACATAAAATCCTCCAATCACTGTTCCACTATGGAATCAGATAAATCTTACTGTAACAACGCAGGGTTGTCAACCGGCAGAATAAAAAAACAGAGCGGACATAGCAGTCCGCCCCGGTTGTTTCGAGGTGTATTATAAGGGCAGAATATGGTTTACCAGTACAATGGTGAGCAGTGCACTGAAGGTGCCGCATAAAATCATATACATGCGTCTGCCTCGCTGCGACCCCATGTTGCCCGCAAGCAGCCCGTACAGTACACAGGCAATCACGAGCCCCGCTACATCAAACGAGACATGGAACAGGGAGCTTGACAAGGTGGGGAACCAACTATCCAGCAGGCGCGAAAGCGGACTGCCAAGCAGATGAAATATAGGAACCGTTATCAGCGGGAGCACGGCCACCGCCTGCCCGGTTTTGCCTGTCCTAAAAATGATGTATCCCATCAGCAAAATTAAAACAACAATTACCCAGCATTCCACTACCATACTCTTCGCCACCTCCCTTTATAGTCTCTCATTCTTTGTTCTATTATAACATCAGCGAAGTTGTTCGTCTACAATCTTCTGTGCCGCTGCCGCGTCATCTGCAACAACCAGTACCACTACATTGCCGCTTGTTTCCGTCACAGCATCGGTAATTTTTTTCACCTCAGCGGGGACATAATCCTCAAACTGCAGCTTTAAATCTTCAAGGCGGGTTTGAATGGCTGTTTCAATTTCTTTTACGCTGGCTGCGTCTTTCGCCTGAAACACTGCAATTTCCTCAGCGGTTGCACCGGAAGCACCTTTGTACATTTTAAAGCCATTCAGCGTGCTTGCATCAATGGTGGGGTAAAAATCACCCAGACGCGATTCGGCAATCTCATTCATCTCGTCCTGGAACGTCAGCCCGCTTTGCAGTGCCTGTGCCACGGCCGATACATCAACCTCTGCCGCTGCTTGCTTGCCGCAGCCCGAAAGCACTGCCCCTATCGCTAAAATTACTGCTAAAACGGTTGTAAATGTTTTTTTCATCGTTATGTTCTCCTTATGTCTGCGGCGGCAAAACGCCGTTGTAATTTAGCCCTGTACCGTATGTGTTTTGAGATAATCGAACCAAACCTGATAATATTTTGAGGTAAAATGCATGCCGTCGTTTGGGCTTGCCTCGTTTGGCAGCGCACCGTTTGCATCTTTAAATGCCTCGGCAACATTCAAATAGTGCAGCCCCAGCTTTTCGGTAAGTGCCAGAATATCGGCATTGTATTTGTCGATCTTGCTGTTAGCATAGGCGGCATCTGAGTCGGACTTCGCCTTGGTAACCGGCAAAATCGACTGGATATAAATAGTTGCATTGGGATGCTGCGCCATCACGTCGCGTAGGAACTCCTCGTAGTACTCAATGAACAATTCCTGCTCGATCCATGCAAGGCCGTTGGAGCCAAGCATAATATAGATTTTCTCTTTATCGGGGTAAGCTTTCATTGCATCCAGAATGGTAACCAGTTCGCCTGAACTGTCGCGATATACCTTTTTGTAGCGTATGGTATCGGGATTGATACCGGTATGAGAAATTACCGTGGTGTTCTGCATAATCTGGTAAGACAAAATACCGTTGGTAATGGAGTCACCCACAAACATCGCGTCATCAAAATAAGAGCTGTTCACACGCTCGCTCTCGGGTACCATAACCGATGAATCGAGCTCAGGTACCGACTCGGGCTCACTGCTTGTTTCTTCCGGCTTAGACGAAGCTATCTCCTCCGTACTGCTTGGCTGCGAAGAAGATGATACTGCAGATGATGAGCTTGATGATGGCTGATTGGATTGTTTTGCCTCAAGCTTTGCCTGATCTCCGCTAAGTGTTTGCCATGCATACGCTCCTGTAAACGCGATTAACGCCGATATTACAACAATCACCAGTGCCGCTGTAACAGCAGATGGTTTTTTCCGATCTCGATTTACAAATACTTCGCGTTTTTTTGCCATAGTTCTTCCCCTTTGTAGTTCGTGCTAAACCAGTCTGCATTTCGGACTGAATCGATTATTTATTATACTACAACTTCATAAGCTTTACCATTGATTTTTTGTAAATTCGTTCGGTTAAAAGATTTTTTTGCATTGTTGCTTAAAATTGCACTTTCCACCAGTTTTCCACAAAAACAAAATTATACGCATAGTAATCCACTTTTTCCACTGCTTTTTTAACCGGGAGCTGTTGATTCCTGTGGAAACGCCCAAGCTATAACGTTTTTTCGGTGGAAAGAACGGTGGAAAGGGTTGAAAGTGTAAAGTCTCAGAAATACAAAATTTACATTCTGTATTTAATTTTTACAACTTTGTTTTGGCTAACTACTAAAATAATCTTGACTGAATATAAACAGACAGGTATAATATATGGTACGTGTTAATATGGTAGCGCCGCAAAAGCGGAGCAACTTAATACGCTGGTGTGGCTCAATGGCAGAGCAGCTCATTCGTAATGAGCAGGTTGTCGGTTCGATTCCGACCACCAGCTCCAAAATTATCAGGTTAAAAAAGATGCAGTTTATGTCTTTTTAACCTGATTTTTTTATATCATACTGAATAAAGGCTATTTCTATTTGTTGGGAGATTACTGCATATGAATCAAACAATAATACTGCGGGAGTTCTGTGATGAAGATGTACCGTTGTTTAAAAAATGGCTCTATTTGACTCATGTTGCCGAATGGTATCATGACCCACTGGATTGGATTGACGAAATTGAAAAAAGAAATAGTGATTATACGTGGCTGCACCATTTCATTGTTGATGTTGATGGAAAACCTATCGGTTTTTGCCAGTATTACGAGTACTGCAACAGCGGTGAGGATTGGCATGGAACTATTGAAATTGAAGGCGCCTATAGCATTGATTATATGATTGGTGATACTTCTTATCTGAAAAAGGGTCATGGAAAAGCCATTATCAAGCAACTAATTGAAATGATTCGCTCCTATGAAAACGCCAAACGTATCCTTGTACAGCCAGAGCCTGAAAACAAGCCATCCTGCAATACGCTATTGTCCTGTGGTTTTTGTTTTGATGAAACAAACGGAATTTATATCATGGACTTGTGAATCGGATGAGCATACACCCGCCTGCATCTATTTTGACCTAATGACACAAGCGAAAAGACCATCCGCCTCGGGGCAGATGGTCTTTTGTTGTGTGTTGTGTCTGTTTTGCACTCGGTGCTTTATTTTAGTACATACCGCCCATGCCGCCTGCCGGCATTGCAGGTGCGGGGTTTTCCTCTTTGATATCAGTAACCAGGCTCTCGGTGGTGAGAACCATTGAAGCAACGGAAGCTGCATTCTCCAGAGCAGAACGTGTTACCTTGGTCGGGTCGACAATACCAGCGGGAATCATGTCACAGTACATCTCGTTGTAAGCATCGTAGCCGTAGCCAACTTTGCGGGAGCGTTTGATTTTGTCAATGATGACAGAACCGTCAACACCTGCGTTGACTGCAATCTGGCGGATAGGCTCCTCCAGCGCTTTTGCTACAATTTTAACACCTGTTTTCTCGTCACCGTCGCAGTTGTTGAGAACCTTTTCAACAGCCGGGATTGCATTGATGAGTGCTACGCCGCCGCCTGCAACAATGCCCTCTTCAACCGCAGCCTTGGTTGCGGCTAGAGCATCCTCAATGCGGAGTTTCTTCTCTTTCATTTCAATCTCAGTAGCAGCACCTACTTTGATGACAGCTACGCCGCCAGCCATTTTTGCAAGACGCTCCTGCAGTTTTTCTTTGTCAAACTCAGAGGTTGTGGTCTCGATCTGAGCACGGATTTGAGCAACGCGTGCTTTGATTTCGCCCTGATCGCCGGCACCGCCAACGATGATGGTGTTCTCTTTCTGAACCTTAACCTGACGGGCACGGCCAAGCTGATCCATGGTGGTTTCTTTCAGCTCCAGGCCCAGCTCCTCACTGATAACCTGGCCGCCTGTCAGCGTAGCGATATCAAGAAGCATCTCTTTGCGTCTGTCGCCAAAGCCGGGTGCTTTTACTGCAACACAGGTGAAGGTGCCGCGCAGTCTGTTGACGAGCAGAGTGGTGAGAGCCTCTCCCTCAATGTCCTCAGCGATGATAACCAGTTTTTTGCCGGACTGTACAATCTGCTCAAGCAGGGGAAGAATCTCCTGAATTGCAGAGATTTTCTTATCTGTAATGAGAATGAGAGCGTCGTCGATGACCGCTTCCATCTTATCGGTATCGGTAACCATGTAGGGCGAAACATAGCCGCGGTCAAACTGCATACCCTCTACAACTTCGCTGTAGGTTTCGGCAGTTTTGGATTCCTCAATGGTGATGACGCCGTCGGCAGAAACCTTGTCCATAGCCTCGCTAATCAGGGTGCCAATGGTCTCATCGCCGCAGGACACGGTAGCAACTCTCGCAATGTCTTCCGAACCGGAAACCATTTTGGAGTTTGCAATTACAGATTCAACAGCAGCGGTAACTGCTTTTGCCATGCCTTTTTTAATAACCATAGGGTTTGCACCGGCAGCAACGTTTTTCATGCCCTCGCGAACCAAAGCCTGTGCGAGCAGGGTTGCGGTTGTGGTACCATCACCGGCAGCATCGTTGGTTTTGGTAGCAACCTCTTTCACAAGCTGTGCACCCATGTTCTCAAATGCATCCTCAAGTTCAATCTCCTTGGCGATGGTTACACCGTCGTTGGTGATGAGAGGAGCGCCGAATTTTTTATCAAGAACCACGTTGCGTCCTTTGGGGCCAATTGTAATTTTCACAGTGTCAGAGAGCTTATCAATACCGGCCTGAAGCGCTTTTCTAGCCTCTTCACCGTAAATAATCTGTTTTGCCATTGTAAATTCCTCCTAATAATGTAAGTATGTTGTTGGTTTGGGGGTTCTGCCTACTCTACAATTGCAAGAATATCGTCCTGACGAAGAATGGTGTACTCAACACCGTCAACTTTAACCTCGGTGCCGGAGTATTTGCTCATCAAAACCTTGTCGCCCGCCTTCAGGTACATTTTTACTTCTTTGCCGTCTACGACGCCACCCGGGCCAACTGCTATAACCTCAGCCACCTGTGGTTTTTCTTTTGCTGCGCCGGCAAGAATAATACCGCTCTTGGTGGTTTCTTCTGCCTCAACCATTTTGATTACAACTCTGTCTGCAAGAGGTTTAATTGTCATTGTTTACTCCTCCAATTATATAAATTATTTTTAAGACAAACTATTTAGCACTCTTTATATCTGAGTGCTAAATACTATTCTAATCATTTTTATGGAAAATGCAATAGGTAAATCGAATTTTTCAAAAAAAACTTAGATTGTTTACATTTCTGTAAACAATTCAGGGGTTTCTGCAAAAAAACAACCGCTGTCTGTAAAAAAACGAACCTTGTCTGCAATTTTTACACGAGGTACGGAAATCGGGTTTCATTCCGATTGCACTTCCTTTTTGGAAAGTTTACGGCGGTGTATCGAATTATATTGCATTTTTGCAGGTTATGTGATGAAATAGAAGTAGGTTTTTTTGAAGGATGGAAAAGTGAATGGATGTTTTAACAGTACTGGAAAGCATTGGCATATTTGCCTTTGCAATGTCGGGCGGATATGTGGCAATACAAAAGAACATGGATTTGTTTGGTATTTACCTGCTTGCCATTATTACCGCAATGGGCGGCGGTATCACCCGCGACGTGGTAATGAGCCGTGGAGTACCGGTGTTTTTTTCAAGCTATCGGTCGTTCTTTATCATACTAATCGCTGCGACATTGGTTATCTTTCTAAAAAACTATTATAAGTGGTCGTTTGTCATTACTATTATGGACGCAATTGGTCTAGCGGTATTCACGGTAGATACCTGCGTGAAGGCAATTGCCTCGCATTATAATCTGCTTGCTTTTGTGTTTGTGGCGGTGATTACTGCAGTTGGCGGCGGCGTGATACGCGATGTACTATGCAGCCGCGTACCGGTGATTTTGCGCAAAGAGATTTACGCGACGGCATCGCTGGCAGGGGCGCTGCTGTTCTGGGTTTTGTACCGTTTTGTCGGTGTGCTTATCGCATGCTACATTTGCATTGCGTTTATTATTGCATTCCGGCTTGCAAGCGTATATTTTCGCTTTAATCTTCCTAAAATCAAGCAAAAAGCTTCTGAAAGGAACTCGGTATCATGATCACCTACCTACTTCTACCGGTGATGCTGGTCAGCCTGAGTTTTTACATCTATTCGGTTTACCGCTGCCGCTTGCGCACCCGTGTGATCTCCAAAGCAATTACCAGCACTGTGTTTATTGCTGTCGCGGTGCTTGCTTGCTGGGCCGGCAACAGCAACCGCAGCTATTTTGCGTTTATTCTTACGGCGCTGATCCTGTGCACATTTGGCGATGTGTTTCTTGAAATATCCAAACACGATGCTCTCGGTATCAACTACTTTGTTTATGCGTTGAGTGCATTTTTTGCAGCGCACGTCGCTTTTTTGTTCTTGTTCTGCCGCTTTACGGGGGTATACCCGCTTGATTTTTTTGCAACCGCAGCAATCTTGATTGTACTGGTGGTTGCAGCCAAGCTGATGCGCCTTGATTTTTTCAATATGGAAAGCTACGTGTTTGCTTATGCAATTGTGGTGACATTCATGTTCGTCAAATCACTGTCGCTGATCTACGGCGGGCACTCCTATTCGGTACGCAATGTACTGGTGGCATCGGGCGCAGGGCTTTTTCTGCTTTCCAACGCGGTTTATTCACTGGTTCTGTTTCGCAAAAAATCACATCCCGCGCTGCGCGCAGTGAGTGCGGCGGTTTATTACACCGGCCAGACACTGATTGCGCTGAGCGTGCTGTTTGCGGGCGGATAATATTATTTTATATATAAAGGAGTATTTTGCAATGATCAACTTTACTTTTTACAACCCTGCACGTATCATCTTCGGTAAAGGAACCGAGGAACAGGTTGGCAGTGAAATGAAAAAACTCGGCAGCCGCGTGCTGTTTGTTTATGGCGGCGGCTCCATCAAACGCATTGGCCTGTACGACAAAACAGTCAAAGCTTTAAAAGATAACGGTATTTTCTTTGCGGAGCTTGGCGGCGTACAGCCCAACCCGCGCCTGGGCCTTGTAAAAGAGGGGATCCGCCTGTGCAAAGAACATAATCTGGATTCCATTCTGGTTGTCGGCGGCGGCAGCGCTATCGACACCGGCAAGGCGGTAGCAGCAGGTGCCTTGTATGACGGCGACGTGTGGGATTTCTTTGAGGATAAAGCAAACGTACAGCAGGCGCTGCCGATCGGCGTTGTGCTTACCATTCCCGCAGCAGGCAGCGAATCGAGCAGCGGTGCTGTTATCACCAAAGAAGAGGGTCTGCTCAAGCGCTCCTTCGGAGGCGAGTGCCTCATCCCCAAATTTGCAATTATGAACCCCGAATTCACCTATTCCCTGCCCGCCTACCAAACCGCCTGCGGTGCATCGGACATTCTCGCCCACTTGATGGAGCGCTACTTTACAAAGGTGGATCATGTAGACTTCACCGACCGCTTGATTGAGGCAACGATGAAAACCATCATCAACAACACCCCGCTGGTGCTGGCAAACCCCACCGATTACAATGCACGCGCCGAAGTGATGTGGGCAGGTACCATCGCACACAACAACCTGCTGAACACAGGGCGCATTGGCGACTGGGCTTCGCACAACATTGAACATGAGCTGAGTGCAATTTACGACATTGCGCACGGCGCAGGGCTTGCCATTGTTTTCCCCGCATGGCAGAAGTATGTGTGCCACGACGATATGGATCGGTTCGTGCAGTTTGCGGTTCGCGTATTTGATGTTGACTTTGCCTTTGGCGACAAAGAGCTGATTGTTGCAGAGGGCATCCGCCGCTTGGAGCGTTGGTACAAAGAAATTGGCATGCCAACCCGCTTAAACGATGCTTCGATTGATGACAAAAACCTACGCGTAATGGCTGAGAAATGCTGTGCAAACGGGCTTCAGGGCAACTTTAAAAAGTTGACCGCCGATGATGTTTATGAAATTTATAAGCTTGCCTTGTAGCAGGCACAAAAAAGAGGACGCAATTGCGTCCTCTTTTTTATGCGATATAGAAATACACGAGCAGAAAATGAAAGATGCTGCCAACCAGCACGAAAATATGAAAGAGCTCATGAAAGCCAAAACGCTGTGAGATGTTCGGCTTTTTGATCATATAGATAATGCCGCCAATCGTATAGCTTACACCACCGAGAATGAGCAGCAGCAACGCGCCCGGGCTCATACGTGTAAACACCGAGACATCAATGAGTATTGCCCAGCCCATTACGAGGTACATTGCTGTTTGCAGCCAACGCGGTGCGCCGAACCAACACAGCTTAAGGATAATGCCAACCGCCGCAAACGCCCAGATAAACACCGTAAACGCCACATTGCGTGGGCTTGGTAAAAAGTTCAACATAATTGGCGTATAGGTACCTGCAATCAGCACAAAGATCATAGAATGATCTAGTTTTCGCAGTACCAGCACTGTTTTACCGCTGGCGTTGGAAAAGTGATAGACGGTGCTTGCGGTATACAGTGCGATCAGAGATAAGCCAAACAACGCTGAGGATAGAATTTTCATCAGCGAAATTTCCGAAAGCAGGGTGGTTTTCACTAACAGCAATGCTAGCCCCAGCCCTGAAATAATTGCCCCCAGTAAATGCGTAAAGCTACTGATCGGGTCTCGCGCTCTTTTTAAGTAGTTTGTCATATTACAGTCACAACCTTACAATTTTACTATATAGTTATTATAACTACCTAATATCTATAATAATACCACTCAATGCAGAAATATCAAGCTCATGTTGAAAAGTTTACAATTATGCTGTAAACTAAAAGTTAATAAAAGCTGTTTTGCACCCAGCTGGAGGAGGAATTAAAGTGGAGCTACAAAACATCAATCTCGACAGTCTTATCGATAAGGTTCTGCAAGACAGCGACATCCGCGCTGACGAGATACCCGATATCGACCTGTATATGGACCAGATCATCACCTTGTTTGAGAATAAAGTATCGGGCAATAAACGCCGCCCTGAGGACAAGCTGCTCACAAAAACTATGATCAACAACTACAGCAAAGAGGGGCTGCTGCATGAGATTAAGGGTAAAAAATACTCGAAAGAGCACATTATTCAAATGCTGCTGATCTACAATTTGAAGCAGACACTGTTGATACAGGACATTAAATCGGTGTTAGGCGCGGCAAGCAGCAACGGGCAGATTCCCGAGCTGTACAGCCGTTATCTTTCTATTAAAGAAAACCTACGCAAAGAAACACCTGCACTGCTGCAAAAGCTTATGGTGGAAAGCGAATTTGACGGGCTGGATGAAACACAGAAAAAGCTTCTGCTGGTGCTGGCAATGTCATCTGTCGGCAATTACATGAAGCGTCTCTCTGAAGGGATTATTGACAATTGCTTTTAATGTATGCATGCAAAAAGCCCCGCGATGTTGATCGCGGGGCTTTTCTCAGCTGTGTGGGGTATTTGATTTTTTAGGTGATATTTTTGTTTTATTGCCATGCTCGTCTACTACTACAATGCTATCAAGCTGTACTTTCAAGCTTTCGCGATAGGCTTCAATATACTTTTGCCGCAGCACCTGCTGTTCGTTCTTTTCCTGCTCAGTCAGGTCTGTTTCGCGCGCCTTGCGTGCCAGCTCATTAATACGGTCAATCATTTTTTGATCAATCATGTGCTTTCTCCTAAACGATATTGATTGCCTTTAGTATACCACGCAGTATGCTTTTGAGCAATAAAAAGCAGCCGCCGAAAAAACCGGCAGCTGCCCTTTGTAAGTCAAAATCAGATCTCTGCTTTCCACAAGCCATGAAGGTTGCAGTATTCAAATGCTGCTACGGGCTTGTCTCCTTCAACCAGGGCAAAGGTTGCCTCCGGTGCGCCGCCTACCTTGAGCTCTTTACGCTGTCCTCCCTGCTCGGTCTGCAGGTAAATCCAAGCGATGTGGTGCTCCTCCAGCATGGGGTGAGCCACACTGCCAACCTTAACTGTTACTAGATTGCCACTTACCTCTACAACAGGAACATGTTTTTCCTGAGCCGCATCAACAGTGTTCGGCTTTAGTTCGTCCATCTGCTCGCCGCAGCAAACCATTCTAACACCCGAATTGTTGATCATACCAACCAAATTTCCACAATGTTTACAGATAAAAAATTTGTGTTCACCCATGATAAGTTCCTCCTTAAAATTTCATATTATTGCTCTATGTTTGCAAACAATACTAAATTGATGCTCATTTATAGTATAACAAATATATCACAGAAATGAAAGATAAAAAATATAAATTTTATGCATCTTCTTAATTTATTGTACATTTTACTGCTTTGTGCCGGCGCAGGTATCCTGTGCCATGGCATTCTGCACCTCTTTTTTTGTATATTGAATCAAGCGCTACACGTATCACAAGGCTTCGGTTGGCCCACAATAGGCACGCTGCATAAGTTGTTGCTTATTGCTTGCAATTTCTGTAAATATCAGTTTCGCATTAGCAAATGATTGTGCAAGCTACCCTTGATTTTTCTTTAAAAAAGGGTACAATAAAGATAAGAAAATACTTTGAAGGGCGGGGATTTTATGAAGCACAATACCATCATCACCATCAGCAGACAATTTGGCAGCGGAGGCAGAGTAATTGGCAAAATGCTTGCAGAACGTCTCGGTATTCCCTTCTATGATAAGGAGCTCATTTCGCTTGCCGCAAAGGAGAGCGGCTTTGATGAGGATGTGTTTGAAAACGCGGATGAGCAAGCGACCAGCAGCTTACTCTATTCGTTATCGCTCGGCATGTATTCCTCTGCAGCGGGGCGCGCAGATGGACTGAGCGGTATGACGCTCAACGATCGTGTGTATGTTTTTCAATCCAAGGTAATACGTGAAATCGCATCAAAGGGGTCTTGTGTGATTGTAGGGCGCTGCGCCGATTATATTCTGGCCGATAACCCCGATGCAATTCATGTGTTTATTCATTCCAATTTGAACAGCCGCGTAAAACGCGTCATCGATCGCTATAATGTTCCTGCGGATAGAGCAGAGCATATCGTGCTAAAAACCGATAAGCGCCGTGCCACCTACCACGATTACTATGCGGGTGCCAAGTGGGGGCGCGCAGAGAATTATCACCTTGCGTTGAACAGCGATTTCATAGGTTTTGATAATGCTGTTGAAATTATAGCATCTTTTACCGAGTACCGTGCACGCCGTGGTGAGTAAATACAAAAAATGATATTTTTCGTCAGACAGTCCAAAAGACTGTCTGATTTTTTGTTTATAAGTGTAAAAAAGCGCCATCTGTTATAAATCTTTGTTAAATTTTTGTGCATTTTATGAATATACCTAAAAAAGCACAATGAAAGCAGGATATGATTAGACAAATAAGATATTGTTTTCTCACTTCAATTGCTCTATAATACTAACAAGCATTACGCTTTATCACTGTAATGTGCGCAACTGTTGAAGTTTAACTCATGAAAGTGATACCGCATAGAGCGAATACGATCGAAATAAGGAGGATCTCAGACATGAAAAAGTTATTAGCAATGGCGCTCGCCACTGTTATTGCCGCAGGAATGTTTACCGGCTGTGCTCCCAAGCCCGCCGAAAGCAGTGCTGATTCCGCCGGTACTAACAACACAGAATCTTCTGCTCCTGCCTCTGGCGAAGCAATTAAATTGGGCGTACTTGCCCCCCTCACCGGCGAGGTTTCTGTTTACGGTGTTGCAGCCAAAAACGGTATTGAACTTGCTGTTGAAGAAATCAACAAAGCAGGCGGCGTATTGGGCAGCCAGCTTGAGCTGATGATTGAGGACGAAAAAGGCGATGTTTCTGAGGCTGTAAACGGCTACAACAAACTGATGAGCAAGGGCATGGTTGCACTGCTTGGCGACGTTACCTCTAAACCCACCATGGCAGTTGCAGAGCTTGCTGCCGCCGATGGCTTGCCGATGATTACCGCCACCGGTACCGCACTTCCTATTACCACCTATGGCCCTAACGTTTTCAGAACCTGCTTTACCGACCCGTTCCAGGGTAGAATTATGGCGAAGTTTGCCGCTGAAAACCTAAAGGCAAAAAATGTTGCTATTGTCTACAACACCTCCGATGACTACTCCACCGGTTTGGTCGCTGCTTTCGAGGAAATGGCTGCTTCCAAAGGCGTTACCATTGTGGCAAAAGAAGGCTACGGCGCTGATGACAAAGACTTTAAAGCGCAGCTTACAAAAATTGCAGCTGCAAAACCCGACGCTTTGTTTGTACCCGACTACTATACCAAAGTTGCTCTGATTGCTACTCAGGCCCGTGAGGTTGGTTTTACCGGCCCAATGCTGGGTGCTGATGGATGGGACGGCGTTCTTGGCACGCTCGACGAGGCCAACCAATCTGTCGTCAACGGCTGCTACATCTCCAACCACTACTCCGCGCAGGATACCGACGCGAAGGTTGCCGGATTTGTAAAAGCCTACACCGAAAAATACGGCGAAACCCCGAACGCCTTTGCTGCCCTTGGCTACGACACCGCTTATATGATGGCGCAGGCAATTACCAACGCCGGCAATACCGATGCACAGGCAATTGTTGATGCAATGAAAGCAATTGAGTTTGACGGCGTGACCGGTCACATTACCTTTGATGCAGACAACAACCCCATTAAAGATGCTACCATTCTGAAGCTTATGGATGGTGCGGCTAACTTTGATTCCAAAGTTGCTGCCGAATAATCATTCTTTAACACAATGCAGATGGGGCAGAGCAAAACATGCTCTGCCCCATACTTGTATTTATTCCGGTTTTAGTATAATTATTTTGAATATACTATTTTTGACTAATTTTTAACTTTTTATGGAGTTTTGCATTAAAAAGGTGTAAAATAAAAGTTACGACATTGTTTTGTCACAATGTAGAAATATTTTAAACATCCTGCATGGAAAGGTAAGGTGCCAAATGGACGACTTAATTTTATTTATCAACCAAATCATCAATGGAATACAGGTTGGCAGCATCTACGCTCTCGTCGCATTGGGCTATACGATGGTATACGGCATTGTAAAGCTAATAAACTTTGCGCATGGAGATTTTATTATGGTAGGTGCCTATGTCTCTCTGTTCTCCATCCCGCTGCTTCTTGGTATGGGGCTGCCCGCGTGGCTTTGTGTTATCTTTGCTGTCGTCACCTGCTCCCTGCTGGGTGTTGTCACAGAGCGTGTGGCCTATAAGCCGCTGCGCAACTCACCGCGTATCACCGCACTAATCACCGCAATCGCGGTAAGCCTGCTGTTACAGAACCTGTTTATGCTAATATTCTCTTCTTCTCCCAAGCCATTCCCCGCAGTATTTGACAAAAACCAGTTTAACTTAGGCGGTGTTCAGTTCAGCGGTGTAACGGTCATCACCATTGTGGTTTCGATTGTCACCATGCTTGCCCTGCAGATGTTTGTAAAAAACACCAAAACGGGCAAAGCAATGCGCGCGGTGTCTGAGGACGGCGGCGCATCCATCCTGATGGGCATCAACTCCAACACCACCATCTCGGTTACCTTTGCTATCGGCTCGGGCCTCGCTGCAATCGCGGCAGTAATGTACTGTTCAGCCTACCCTCTGGTAGACCCTTACATGGGCTCTATGCTGGGGCTTAAAGCGTTTATCGCGGCGGTACTTGGCGGCATTGGTATTATTCCGGGCGCAATGCTCGGTGGCTTTGTGATTGGCCTTGTCGAGAGCATGACCAAAGCATACATATCCTCCCAACTGGCAGACGCTGTCGTGTTCGGTATTCTGATTATTGTGCTTTTGGTAAAGCCGACCGGAATTCTGGGCAAAAACGTTGGAGAGAAAGTGTAGGTGACCACCCATGAAAACAAAAACTGAAAGGCCTGCTTTGGGGCAGGCATTAAATCGAAAACAAACTTATCAATCGTATTTGGTGAACTTGGTTGCGGTAGCTGCGCTGTTCGTAGTGATTTCCTCTCTCATTTCCACCGGTATTATTGATAAATACATATCCGGCGTAATTATGCTTGTGATGATCAACATCATCCTTGCCGTTTCGCTCATCATCGCCACCGGCTTGCTGGGACAGATTGCACTGGGGCATGCAGGGTTTATGTCGGTTGGTGCATATTCTGCCGCACTTTTCGTAAAGTACGTGCAAAGCACCGGAATTGTACTGATTGATAAAGCGACCAAATCGCCTACTGCTGCCGGCTTTGGCTTTTTCCTGCTTTCGCTGCTGATTGGCGGGCTTGTCGCCTCCGTTTTTGGTCTCATTGTCGGTATTCCGGCACTGCGCCTAAAGGGCGACTACCTTGCTATTATTACACTGGGCTTCGGCGAGATCATCCGCGTTATTATCGAAAATGTATCGTTCACCGGCGGCGCACAGGGGCTGCGCAGTATCCCCCGCCTTGCAAGCTTTAACAGTGTGTACTGGGTAACAGCCGCTGTTATTGCCATCATCTTTGCATTTGCACGTTCTCGCCATGGCAGAGCCATCAAGGCGATTCGCGAAGACGATATCGCGTCTGAAGCGTGCGGCGTTTCCAACACCTACTATAAGGTTATGGCGTTCACCATGTCTGCCTTTTTCGCAGGTATTGCAGGTGCTATTTACGCACAGCAGATGGCAGTTTTGGGCGCAAAAACCTTTAATTTCTTAAAATCCATCGATATTCTCGTTATCGTTGTGCTCGGTGGTCTGGGCTCGGTTACAGGCTCTATCGTTGCAGCACTTGGCCTTACCGTACTGCCCGAGGCACTGCGCAGCTTCTCGCAGTACCGCATGCTGGTGTACTCGCTGGCACTTATTGTTGTCATGATCTTTAAGCCCTCCGGCTTGTTTGGCACCTACGAGTTCTCGCTCTCTAAGCTGCTCAAACGCCTGAGCGGCAAGGCACAGCCTAAAGAAACGAAAAACAGAAAGGACGGTGCTAAGGTATGACAGATGCAGTATTAAAGGTAGAACACCTCGGCATCACCTTTGGCGGACTGAAAGCGGTTGAGGATTTTCATGTTGAAATCGGCAAAAGCGAACTGGTGGGGCTTATTGGCCCCAACGGCGCGGGCAAAACCACTGTGTTCAATCTGCTCACCGGTGTATACCATCCCACCGAAGGGGCTATCTATATCGACGGTAAATCTATGACCGGCAAAAAACCTCACCAAATGGTTGCCGCAGGAATCGCAAGAACCTTCCAGAACATCCGCCTGTTCAAAGAGCTTACCGTACTGGAAAACGTCAAGGTGGCGTTTAATCAGAACATGAAATACTCCGTTTTGCAGGGCATTCTGCGTACCGCTGCCTACTGGAAAGAGGAAGCCGCTGTGGACGAAAAAGCACGTGAGCTGCTTCGTGTGTTTAAGATGGAATCATATGCCGACCATGTTGCCGCTAACCTCCCTTACGGGCAGCAGCGCAAGCTGGAGATTGCACGCGCACTGGCAACAGGTGCAAAGATCTTGCTTTTGGATGAGCCAGCAGCGGGTATGAACCCCACTGAAACCGTTGAGTTAATGGACGCTATCCAAACGATCCGCGAAAAGTTCCAAATCTCTATTTTGCTGATAGAGCACGATATGAGCCTTGTTATGAGCGTGTGTGAGCGCATCGTGGTAATCGACTACGGTCATATCATCGCAACAGGCACACCGTTTGAAATCGCGAACAATCCCAAGGTGATCGGAGCCTATCTGGGCGCTGATGATGAATAGAGAAAGGGGCGGTGATATCGTATGCTGAAGGTTGAAGATTTAAACGTGCATTATGGCGCAATCCATGCAATTCATGGGGTAAGCCTTGAAGTAAACGAAGGTGAGATTGTCTCACTGATTGGTGCGAACGGTGCGGGTAAAACCACCGTTCTGCACACGATAACAGGGCTGAAAAAGCCTACCTCCGGTTCGGTGGTGCTCGAGGGGAACGATTTGTTTGCCATTGAGCCACAAAAAATTGTAAAGCTTGGTATGGCGCATGTACCCGAGGGTAGACGTATTTTTGCCCAGATGACGGTTGTAGAAAACCTTGAAATGGGTGCTTTTATCCGAAATGACAACGCTCAGATTGAAATGGATATGGAGGCTGTGTTCCTGCACTTTCCGCGCCTAAAGGAACGTGCCAAACAGCTTGCCGGTACCCTTTCGGGCGGTGAGCAACAGATGCTGGCAATTGGGCGTGCACTGATGAGCAACCCAAAGATTTTGCTGATGGATGAGCCCTCTATGGGGCTTTCGCCGCTGCTGGTAAAAGAGATCTTCCATATTATTCAGGAGCTCAATGCGGGTGGCATGACCATTCTGCTGGTGGAACAAAATGCTAAGATGGCGCTTTCGATTGCGAACCGCGCCTACGTACTGGAAACCGGCCATGTTGTTATGAGCGGTGATGCAAAGGAAATGCTGCAAAACGATAAGGTTCGCAAAGCTTATCTTGGTGCTTAAAGCGCGTATATACGTGTTAAAACGGGCTGTAACCAGAAGGGTACAGCCCGTTTCTACCGCCCGGGTATGCGGAAAATTTTCGGCATCTGGGACGCAGAACGACTCCCCTGTAATATGGAATGGTAAACCTGGGGATTCCACTTGAGTACGGTGCAATGTCATATTGCTGAAAGTAAATAACAACACCTTTGTTGGTGAGGTAAAAGCTGTCCTCATCAAAGGTGTTCGCAACATTTTCTTCGTAGTTCTCAAAATAATAATTTTCGCCGTTCGCAATTTGTTGGGCAATCTGAAGGTTTATCTGTGTTATTATGTAGTGCCTGTAGTTCACGGCTTGAGTGAATAGCTGCCAAAGCATAATGCGGTGGGCACTCTGCAGGTTCCATGAGTCGGAGTACTGAATTGTGTTGCCATGCGCGCCGCCCGTATACTCATACTGCTGAAAATACATACTCACTGTGCAATCGTGGTTGTAGGTTACGGTATAATTCAAAATCGCCTCATACCCCATAAAGGGAAATCCGTTTTCAACGGAATATTCATATTGCTCTACCGCCATTTTAAACAGCTTTTTTTGGCAATGCTTTTGAAATTCCAGCGCCTTCGTTTTGTACCTCAGGTTCATTCGCCTTACCGCCGATTGAAATTTCATGGATGCAAACTGAGGATACTCAATTTTGTAGCTTAGCATCAGCTGCCCATTGTAATACAGTTTTTGCTGAATGATAATACTGTTAATCTCAACGCTATCGTACATCATGATACAATCCCTCCTACCAGTAACATATGCCGTATCGGGAAAGATTGATAGTAAAAACAAGCTGTTACCCTAAGTTTTAAATAAAATCGGCTTATCCGGCTTCTCTGCAGCAATACATAGCATTTCATTTAATTTTTCACTTGACAAAGGCTACATTTAGCTATATACTCAAAGATAGTGCTGAACTATACAATCAGCATATATTTTAAAAACGAGGTATATCATTTAATGAATCAAGACAAAACCTTGACCTGTAAAGATTGTGGCGCAGAATTTATCTTCACTGCCAGTGAGCAGGATTTTTATGCTGAAAAGGGTTTCACCAATGAACCCCAGAGATGCAAACCTTGCCGTATTGCTCGCAAAAATGGCGGAGCTCCACAAAAAGAAATGTTTACAACCAGATGCGCATCCTGCGGCTGCGAAGCAAGAGTTCCTTTCCAGCCCAGAGAAGACCGTCCTGTTTATTGCAGCGACTGCTTTTCAAAGCAAAGATAATTTCTGCCTTAAATAAGAACTAAAAAATCCACCCCTATGGGGTGGATTTTTATTTTGTAAACCATACCTTGTGGCCTATAAAACAGATTTTCTGCTCGTGGCTAAACAAAAAGAACCTCGGGTATTTCCATTTCATCATCAGCCACACCGCTGATCGTTACATTTAAATAGGTGTTGCCTATGTCGGCAAGGTCAATTTCTGTACCCGTATATTCTTCGGGAAGCAGCACACGCACTTTAGGACGTAAAATATTCTGAGACGAATTCTGTATCACAACAGCCAAAAATCCATTGCTCAATTTTACAACTGTTCCCAGCGGGTACACTGCGATTATTTTTAAGAAAGACTGTAAAAGCTCAAAATCAAAATGAGTATCTGCGCAGCCCATCATATATTCTATCGCATCGCCGGAGGTCCACGCCTTGCGGTAAGATCGGTGCGAGGTGAGCGCGTCATATACGTCCGCCAACGCCACAATCCTCCCATATAGAGGAATCTTCTCCCCGCTAAGCCCCTGTGGGTAGCCGGTTCCGTTAAACTTTTCATGGTGGCTTAAAATCCCTCTGAGCACCGATGAAGATATTTGATGGCAGGGGCTCAGCCGGATAACCGCTTTATCGGGATGGGTTTTCATCAATTCAAATTCCTGCGGTGTAAGAACACTCTTCTTATTGATGATTTCCAGCGGAATATCCGTTTTACCAATATCATGCAGCAACCCGCACATACCCAGTTCTGTCAATATCGAACGGGAAAAACCTCGCTGAATACCAATTAGGATGCTTAAGATACATACATACAGGCTGTGATTATAGGTATATGTATCATAATCCTGAACATCAATAATATTAATTAGGCACTCACTTTTAGAAAGAATATGCTCGACAAGGTTATCCACCGTACTTGATATAGATTTAAGTGAAGCGGGAGAAATGGGAGCATGGCTCTCATAATCTCTATAGAAGCTCTTTAGTTCTACTATCGTTTTTTGCCTAAGCTCAGGAGCAACTATCTCTTCAATCTCCACATCACCGCACAGGCTGCTTTCAATGTATGCACCAGAAATATTGTTTTTTTCAAACTTTGCAATGATAGAAACAGAAAGTTTTTGCCCGGCAACCAGCAGTGGGAATAAGGATGAGCCACAGGCAATATCTCGTGCAAGGGTCATCCCCGGTCTTAAGTGTTTTAAAGGAATATAAATCATTTCGCAGTTCCAACTATTAATTTATTTTGGTAAGCTCGGCAATCCACAATTGTCATAACAATATAACACAATCTTACATAATTTTACTATGAAATAGAAAATATGTCAAATAGTTATCTATTTTGTTTTTATTTGGTACAATAAATTTAATATAGTTTCAAAAAAGAGAAAAACGCCGAACTTTTAAACAAGAACGACGGCTAATTTTAAACTATTCGCTGCAGAATGAATGGTGTAAAAATACACATTTTGAAAGCCAAATTCAGATATTGAAACTCATTGTACGGAAAAAACAAAAAGCCTATAAACCGCTTAACAATACGATTTTATAGGCTTTTTGTTTTTGGTGGAGACGAAGAGGATCGAACTCTCTACCTCTTGACTGCCAGTCAAGCGCTCTCCCAGGTGAGCTACGCCCCCAAATTTTATTTCCGACTTTGATATTATAGCATATCATTTTCCATTTTTCAAGAGTTTTTTGCCACATTGTAAACAGATTGCTAATTTTCGGCCAATCCTCTGTGATTTCTATTTTTCATGATATAATAACCGTATTGCGGTTATTATATTTTATTGAAATGCCTTTGGCTCTCCCCTTACGGGGCAACCGCCAAAACGGCGAATTATATCGTATTACATTTTATCACATCAGAAACGGTTTTGTGCACCCTGCGTGCAAACTTATACAATGCATGAGTAAAAACTGCGTTTCGAAACGATTTGTGATCTAACAGGGAATGGACTGGTGAGTGCTTGAACGAAAAAACAAAAAAAATATTTAAATTGGTCATGGCATCGGCTATTATTTTCGGCTCTGTTTACTTGGTTGTAAAACTATTGCCATGGTTTATTTCCCTTACCGACCCTGTCGTGCGTGATGAGCTGAAGGTATCTATTTCTTCGCTGGGGTGGAAAGGCGTATTCTTTATGCTGGGCGTGCAGATACTTCAAGTGGTTGTCGCCGTGCTGCCCGGTGAGCCTATCGAGTTGCTTGCAGGCATCATCTACGGCACCTGGGGCGGGCTGCTGATTTGTATGCTGGGGCTGCTGATCGGAACCTCCATAGTCTTCTTTACGGTTCGTGCACTCGGTAAAGGCTTTGTAGAGTGGATGTTCAGCAAAGACAAGGTGCGAAAACTTTCTTTTTTGAACAACAGCAAAAAACTTGAAATGCTCACCTTTATCCTTTTCTTTATCCCCGGCACACCAAAAGATATTCTTACTTATGTGTCCCCACTAACAAAGATTCGCCCTCGCGATTTTTTGTTTATCTCTATCTTTGCACGCATTCCGTCGGTAATTACCTCCACCTACGCGGGACAGACTATTATAGACGGCGAATGGTGGAAAACCGTGGCTATGTTTGTGCTGATGGGCATCATTGGAATTGCCGGCATTTTAGTGAACAATTCTATTATTGATAAAAATAATAAAAAATGATTTAACACGGCAAGAAACGGCATCGACTAAATTCGATGCCGTTTCTTGTTGTGTGTTGGAGTATTTAAAACTGAGAAGTTTGGCGAAAATTATTTTGCTTCACCGTAGTAAGCTTTTTTATAGATCTCTTTGATTTCGCTGACCAAAGGATATCTCGGGTTTGCTGTAGTGCACTGATCCTCAAATGCTTTGTACGAGAGATCCTCCAGCTTGCTGTTGAACAACGCTTCATCCACGCCGCACTCTTTGATAGAACCGGGTCTATCCAGGTCGTTCATCAGCTCTCTGATCGCTTTTATCAATGAGGCAACGCCTTCTTCGGTGGTTTTTGCGGGCAGACCGAGGTATCTTGCAATCTTCGCATATCTTTCGTCTGCAATAAATTTTTTGTATTTGGGGAACGAAGGGAACTTGGTAGGCTTCTGCGCGTTGTACTCTATCACGTATGGCAACAGAATCGCGTTTGCACGTCCGTGAGGAATATGGTACTCGCCGCCCAGCTTATGGGCCATAGAGTGGTTTAGACCAAGGAATGCGTTGGTGAACGCCATACCTGCAATGGCAGAAGCATTGTGCATCTTCTCTCTTGCCTCTCTGTCCTCGCTGCCGTTGTTGTACGCACGGCGAAGGTTTTCGAATACCAGCTCAATCGCCTTAATTGCAAGGCCATCGGTGTAATCGGAAGCCATGACCGAGACATAGGCCTCAATCGCGTGTGTCAAAACATCCAAGCCGGTATCGGCGGTAATGGATTTTGGCATTGACATACAGAACTGCGGATCGATGATTGCAACATCGGGGGTAAGCTCGTAGTCAGCCAGAGGATATTTGATGTTCCCGTTCTGCTTATCTGTGATAACCGAGAAGCTGGTAACTTCAGAACCGGTACCGGAGGTGGTGGGGATAGCGACAAGCTGTGTGCGTTTGCCAAGCTTCGGGAATTGGAAGGTTCTTTTTCTGATATCGAGAAAGCGCATTCTCAGCCCATCAAAGGAAGTGTCGGGGTGCTCATAGAACAGCCACATACCTTTTGCAGCGTCGATAGCGGAACCGCCGCCTATGGCAATGATAACATCAGGCTGGAAGGTGTTCATCGCTTCTACGCCCCTCATAATGCACTCTACAGACGGATCGGGCTCAACATCGGAGTAAATCTCACTGTGGCAGTATTCCTTACGTTTTCTGAGGTAGTAGAGGATTTTGTCGATATTGCCGAGCTTCACCATCATCGGATCTGTAACGATAAATGCTCTGGTGATGTCGGGCATTTTTTCCAGATACTGAATGGAATCCTCCTCGAAATAGATTTTCGGCGGAATCTTAAACCACTGCATATTGGTTCTCCTCTTGGCAATCCGTTTTTTATTGATTAGGTTTACGGTAGAAACGTTCTGCGAAACAGAGTTTTTACCGTAAGAACCACAGCCAAGGGTGAGTGACGGGGTGTTGGTGTTGTAAATGTCGCCAATCGCACCCTGCGAGGACGGCGAGTTTACGATGACACGGCCGACCTTCATCTCGGTGCCGTATTTCTCAGCTAAATCATTGTCGGAGGTGTGGATGACCGCAGAGTGACCCAAGCCGCCCAGCTCCAGCATTTTAGCAGCATATGCAAAGCCCTGTTCCCTGCTGTTCGATACAAAGTATGCGAGTACCGGGCTTAACTTTTCAAGGCTCAAAGGGTAGTCAAGGCTTGGCTCAGGCAGCGGCGCAATGAGAATTTTTGTTTTCTCGGGAACCTTTATCCCCGCCTGCTCTGCAATCCAATAAGCGGATTTACCCACAACTGCTGCATTAACCGCCATTTTCTCGGTGTTGATTACATAGTTTGAAATCTTTTGGGTCTCGTCTTTGTTTAAGAAATAGCAGTTGTTGGCTTTCATGTAAGCCTCAAATTTATCTTTGATCTCTTTGTCGACGATAACCGCCTGCTCAGATGCACAGATCATTCCGTTATCAAAGGTTTTGGACATCATCAAGTCGGTGCAGGCTCTCTCAATTTCCGCGGTTTTCTCGATGTAACACGGTACGTTGCCGGGGCCTACGCCCAGTGCGGGTTTACCGGCCGAGTAAGCAGCCTTTACCATGCCGGGGCCACCTGTTGCCAGAATGGTTGCGACGCCGGGGTGGTTCATCAACAGGTTGGTAGCCTCAATGGAGGGGTGCTCAATCCACTGAATGCAGTCTTTGGGTGCGCCGGCTTTTACTGCAGCCTCGTAAACTATGCGCGCAGCTTCGGCAGAGCATTTCTGAGCGGAGGGATGGAAACCGAAGATGATAGGGTTGCGGGTTTTTACCGCGATAATACTTTTAAACAGTGTGGTGGAGGTGGGGTTGGTTGTGGGCGTAACACCGCAGATAACGCCGACAGGCTCTGCAACCTCAACGTAGCCCTCCATTTCGTTCTCGTCGATAACGCCAACTGTCTGCTGGTGCTTAATACTGTGCCAGATGTATTCGGTAGCAAACATGTTTTTGATGACTTTATCCTCATAAACGCCTCTGCCGGTTTCTTCAACTGCCATCTTGGCAAGCAGTTCGTGTGCATCCAAGCCTGCAAGAGACATTTCGTGAACAATGGCATCCACCTGTTTTTGATCAAGCTGCATAAACTCATGCAGTGCAACATTTGCCTTTGCCACTAAAGTGTCGATCATCTCTTTTGTTTCAACAGGTTTTTCCGGTACGGTTTGAACTTTTTTCTCTGCCATAATCTTTTCCTCCTAGCACTATTGTAAGCGTTCTGCATCTGCAAAACTGATTTTCATTCGTTTGGGAATCAACACTTGTTTGTTAATTCTTTAACAATATTATACCCTGCTTTCGTTGCCGCGTCAAGGGTTATTTGATATTATTTTAACAATCTTTTTAACGATATTTACTAAACAAAATTTTAAAAATATGTGCACATTCACCCTTTCAGGCCTATTCCATTATTCTATGCCGAAAACCACAAAAAAAGCGGGCACATGCCCGCTTTTTTACTGATACATTATTTAATTGCTGCGCGCACTCGCTGAATAAGCTTCACCCTGCGTACGGTCATACGTAAACTCCTGCAATGCTTGTGCATCTGGGCTGTTTTCCCCCAGGTCAAAGCTGTATTGCGGGGTCGTCCTCATCATCTGCTGCATATCGGTCAAAAAACGGTCCTTCGGCAGATTGATATAGTCGCCAAGAATATGTGGTAGATAAAATGCAGATACACGCTCCTGCGGCAAAGCATAGTCATGGCGGTAATTGCTCCACAGCAGGTAAGGCTGCTGGTAAAGGCTGTAGCCGCTCACCGATTTGGTAAGCTTTTTATACAGTGCCCCCTGCTTACCAAGATAAGGATAATGGTCGCCGATAAACATTAAAACCGTAGGCTTACTGCGCGTTTTCAGGTAAGCAGTCAGTTCGTTAAGTGCCTTATCTGTTTGGCCGATACCATACAGATAGCGCCCAACCTCAGCCTGCTCTTCCGCAGTAAGGCGGCTGTCTTTTATCGCGTATTTGTTTGTATCGGTGTACGGCCCGTGATTTTGCATAGAGACTGCAAAAATAAAGTTGGGCTTGTCGCCGCCCTGCTTAAGCGTTGCTTGAATCTGACGCACCAGCGTGCTGTCGTCAATGTATCCGCCAAGGCGAGTTTGCTTTACCGTAAAGTCATTTTCAAAATACAAGTTGTCAAAGCCATAGCTTTTGTAGGCCTTGTCGCGGTTGTAAAAGCTGGCAGAAAAGGGGTGCAGAAAACTGGTGGTATAGCCCCGTTTCTTAAGATACGACGCAAACGTGGGGCGGGGTGAGCCATCGGTAAACAGCTGATGCGGAATATCTTCGTTGCCGATGCCTTTTACCGGCAGCCCGAACAGCAGTTCAAATTCGGTTTTACAGGTATAACCTCCAAAGGTAGGCACCAGCGCTTTCCCCTTGTAGCCCTCGCGCGAAAGCCGGTCGAAGTTGCTGTAAGTATCTTTTGGTACCGAAAGACCGTCAAAGCGGCGGAAATCGGTGTATGCCTCCGACATAATGAGAATCACATCGGGAGACTGAAAATCGCCCCCCTGCGACTCACTCTTCTCCGGCAGCAGCGCTTCTATCGCATCCTCCGAATAGTTTTGCGGTTTTGAAAGCTTCTGCGTAATCCTTTCGGAAATATTCTGGCTTAAAAATGCAATCTGCATATTGTTTTGAAACACTTCGTCGCTGCTGTAGGGGCTGTAGGTGGGCTGATAATCGATGCCGCACAGCTTGTACACCGAGGTGTAAATTGCAGGTACTGAAATGACTGCCGTAAGCAGCGCCAGCGTTCCCGCGCCAAGCGAAAGTGATTTCATCACCGGCAGATTGACGCGTATGCGCAAAAACGCTGTCCATAGCACATATAGAATCAAGATGGTAAGGTTGATTACCATAACAAAGTTGATGTCAATCTTTGTAAAGCGAGCAATATCGGACACTTTGCCCGCCATAACCAAATCAGCAATGCTGAAGTGCGTGCCGTTCGCATCAAACTTAAAATATTCTACCAGCGACAGCGAATAGAGCACACAGCCCTCTACAAACATTGCAAGCCATACCTGCCTTAGGATCAGCGCAAGCCCCGCAAAGATGATAGCTACAAAGAAGTAGTCGTACACCAGCACACCAATCGACCCGCTCATAAAGCGCAGCAAAGCGGGCAAGCTTTGCAGGTGAGTATTTTCCACCACCAAAACCAACATCAATGGGAAAATTCCCACCGTAAGAATGGTAAGTGTAATGTCTAGGCTGCGGTCTGCCTTTATTCGATTGTAAATATACTCTACAAAATTCATATTAGCCTCCTGCCTGTATCTTTTTTACGTCCGCCATCTACTATAACGAATCAATCTTAAAAATTACTACAAAATATTGTTAGAAAAAATTTACATAGGTAATAAATAAACGTAAACAACACAAATTATTGGCAACGATACCTATTCTTTCTTATTCCGTAACCGAAAGTCTCTTTTTTATTGCGTCTTTACGAATTCGATTTTAACACGCCTCTATAAAAAAGCAATAGAAAATAATTAACATTTTAGCGAATTCATCCAAATTCTGTAAATAAGACAATTGCGGAATGAAGTACGGTATGATAAACTGGAACAGTATACAAAACATTGAACTATAGAAAGTGAGATAAATTTTATGACTGATCTGGAACAGCAACTTTTAGACACCTTGAAGGCAGAAGGCAGGTTGCCGATAGCACGATTTGAACTGAGAAATTCTAAAGAGCGTGATATTGCCTCCACCGCGCTGAACTATGTATGGATTACCGATGTTGCCGACTTGATGGAGCTTGTAAAGGCGCGTGGTGCTGCATTGCAGCATCTCGCCGAGGAAAAACTGATTGCAATTGATTATGCACTGGTTGTAACCGCTGCCTCCGACTATAAAATCTACGCAGACAGTGCAATTTACGCTTTGCTGTGTAGCATGGTGGAGGATGGTAAAAGCAAGTCCGGCTTTTTATTTGATACCCCTGCAATAAAACGCGGTGAAGTAAAATTAACGGAAAAAGGAAAAAAACTTTGCCGCTGATTCCGCAATCAAAAGCCCTCACGGATTATTGTATCTGTGAGGGCTTTTGCTCTATTTTTTAGGCTTGCACATACTGACAAAGGTTTCAATAATTCGAGCTGATTTTTCATTTACCTTGTCAAAGTCCATATGTACGGTATAACAGGTTTCAAGCTCGTCGTGGATATCTTTTGCCTCGGCAAGCAGCCGGCTGGCTTCACCAAGCAGTTCACCAATTGCTTTGCGGTTAAACGAAAGCCGTTGCTTTTTGCTCCGCAGCCCTTCGGCGTTCATAAAACGTTTAGCGTGAATGCGGCGGAAGCAATCGATATCAAACGGATGGTAGCGATTGGCCGTTAAAAAGCCTACACCGATTTCGGGGATAAGAATATGCTCCAGCTTTTCAAAAGGCGAAGAAATGCAGTAGCAGGATATAATATTCAGCCCTGCTGCCAATGCATGAGAACGAATCGCGTTCATCAGCAGCCGCGACACTGCTCCATAATCGTCCTCTACAAGGTAGATACGCTCACACAGCACCTTAGGGGTGTTTGTGTAGGAAGTAATCCCCTGCGCCGTCACTGCACTCAGGAAGCGTATGGCCTCATTTCCCCTGCCCTCTTTGCGTTTACGAAACTCTTTACCAGCCAAACGGGTTGCATATCGTGCAATTTTGCCTGCGTCCACATATTCTGCCGTGATACGGTAGCTGTCGTTGAGCAGCGAACCCGCAGCGGCAAGAAAACGACAGCAGCGCTCATGGCAGCGCAAATTCTGCGTAGAAAGCTCCATAATCCGCGCACGCTCCGCCTGCAGCGCGTCTTCGTCCCAGCAATCGCTGAGGCAGACTGTTGTTTCAAACGCCCCCGGATATTTAGGCTCGATGACATGGGGCAGGAGTTCATAAACAACATTACAGTGCCAGCTTTACCAGTTGCATGTTGGCGTTAACCTGTTTTCAGAACCCGTAAAATCAAGAAGCTTACAACTGATACCCCTGTTAGCAAAAGAGAGCTGTTCCCTTCCCTCTAGGGCAGCTCTCTTTTTTGCTCTTCCTGCTGTTACAACATTTTAAACGACACATCATCCAAATCTACGGAATGATCCTCATTGGAAGAAACCACAAATTGAAGCTTAAGCCGTTTGATGTTATTCGGAGTTGCACTTGTAAGCACTCTATAATACCCAAAATTTCGGCTGCCGCTTATCATATCCTGTTTTCTGACGGTGAGGCAGCCGCCGAGAACGTCTCCAACATCGGTTTCATAAATAACGAATGCTTTGAGACCGGCTTGCTCTCCCTCTCCGTGAGCATAAAACGACAGTTCATAGAAATTACCGCCGGCTACATCCTCAAACGTTTGAACCAGATGAGCACCATTCCCAAGATTAACCGATGAGTTTCCCGAATGAACACGACCCTGGCTGGTTTTCTTTTCTACCGCCAAAGGAGTGGTTGTTGTCCAGCCGATTGGCACATTACCATAAAACTGTTCCATTCCACCGTTTATAATAATTTCGCCTGCTCGAGGGTATGCACGGGCAACGGGCACCTGCTTGCCATCCAACAGTTTTTGATCTTCCGGTGTTGTTGTAGTTTGGGGTGCCTCTTTATGGTACATTTCGTTTAGAATATCGGCTAAATCTATATTTTCCTCTGCTACCGTATCATCCGTTTTCATTATTTTTTCTATTGTGTCAAAAAAATTTACTAAAGTGGATAGTCCCTGATTCGGTAACATACCTTTTTCGCCAAAGAGACTCATGATATCCAATATGCTTGGCTCAAAAATATTGGATTTTGCTGCTTTCTCTGTACTGGCATCTGTATCGTATTCTGAATCCATATCATATTTTGCGCTTGCATCGTATTCTGAGCCCATATCGTATTTTGCACCTTTGTCATACTTTACGCCCGCATCATATCTTAATTCTGTTTTATCTGCAATATCCTTAGCGTCGTTAAGCTGCAAATCACGGAAAATTTTGAAATACGGATTATATTCTACGCAGTTTGCACATTTTCTAACGTTCATCGCTAAATCAAATTTATTACGCATTTTGTACCCCCTAAAAAATAATGGATACTAGTATCCGATATTATTTTATGCCCCAGCAGCAAATCTGCTCATAAAGTTGTGGTGCGAATCATCACCCTTTAGGGGGATGCAAATAAATGAAAAGCTATGATTTAAGCAGAAGCACCCCCATGCAGTGCGGCATATATTAAGTAGGAAGGCTCTTTGTGGTTTCACCAATAAAAGTGTATCCACATACTATAATTGTAAAAGGTGCTCTGCCGCTTTGGCGTAAGAGTTTACACATCTTTCAGCTACAGCAAAGAGCCGTCAGCAAGATCTTGCAAAAGGAATTAGTGAATGAAGAGGTGATACTGTTGGACGTACTTAGAGTACAGGATATAGAAGAAAAATACCAAGCAGAAAACGGAGAGATAACGGCACTAAAAAACATCAGCTTTTCAATGAAAAAAGGTGAATTCATTAGCATTGTCGGGCCCAGCGGCTGTGGAAAATCCACCCTGCTTTCGATTATTGCAGGGCTGCTTAAACCAACAGCCGGTCAGGTTTTTGTAAACGGCGAAAAAGTGACGGGGGTTTCAACACACATCGGTTATATGCTGCAAAAGGATAATCTTCTGGATTGGCGAACCATCTACAGCAATGTGATGTTCGGGCTGGAAGTACGGCATAGAATGACCCCTGAAAATGTGCAGCGGGCAACTCAGCTTTTAAAAACCTATGGTTTATATGAATTTAAGGATAAATACCCCTCACAGCTGTCCGGCGGAATGAGACAGAGAGTCGCGCTGATTCGAACTCTGGCAATTAACCCGGATCTTTTGCTTTTAGACGAGGCTTTTTCCGCTTTGGATTATCAAACCAGATTGAATGTAACCGATGACGTTTACCGCATTTTAAAGCAGGAGCAGGTCACAACCATTATGGTAACCCATGATATTCCCGAAAGCATCAGCATGGGTGACCGGATTATGATACTCACCGCCAGACCTGCAGAAATTAAGGAGATACTGGAAATTAATTTTGAAGACAGCAACCGAACTCCTTTATCCTGCAGAAACAGCCCTAAATTTGGCAAATATTTTGATCATGTATGGAAAGAACTGGGGATGAATGAATAATTTACAGACTTCGCAAGAACGCATTCAATATTTAAAAAGAAAAAAACAACGAAAACGAATCATTCTTTTCTGCCAGATTGGCATTTTGGTTTTATTCCTTGCTGTTTGGGAGATTACAGCAAGGCTAGGCATTATAGACAGCTTTATTTTAAGCCAACCTTCGCGAATATTGCAAACCTACATTAATATGGCGCAAAACGATTTACTGATGCATGTTGGTGTGACGGTGTACGAAACGCTGGTGGGCTTTGTACTCGGCGTTATTCTGGGCACGCTGCTCGCCGTAATTCTTTGGTGGAGCAACTTTATTTCAAAGGTCAGCGAGCCGTATCTGGTTGTGCTGAACAGCCTGCCAAAGATCGCGCTTGGCCCTGTTATCATCATTCTTGTCGGCGCGGGCACCGAGGCTATCATCTTTATGGCGCTTGCTATTTCACTTATCGTTACCGTGCTGGAGATGCTCAACGGGTTTCGAAATACCGATAAGGAGTACATGAAAATGGCCGCCACCTTTGGCGCCACGAAAAGCCAGATCTTTACCAAAATTGTTTTTCCCTATAACATCTCCACACTGTTCAATTCGCTAAAAATCAACATTGGTCTTTCTTTGGTGGGTGTTATTGCAGGTGAATTTTTGGTATCAAAGGCTGGTTTGGGCTACTTAATTGTTTACGGCGGGCAGGTATTTAAGCTTGACCTGGTTATGGCAAGTGTTATTATTCTTTCTGCGGTTGCAGCACTGATGTATGAAGCAGTGGTAATGCTGCAAAGGCTTGTCATGAAATGGTATAGCCACTAGGGGCATTCTGAAAACACCTACCTCTGCCTATTTACGCTGTTTTTGTTTTCAGTGAAGCTCTAAAACAATACAATTTTTGAAAGGGGCAATGACTATGAGAAAATGGTCGAAAATTATTTCTGCTGCAATGTGTCTTGTACTGCTGCTTACCCTGTTTGCAGGCTGTGCGAAGAAAGGAACAAAGGATAAAGTAACGGTATGCGAGGTAACCCATTCTATCTTTTACGCACCTCAGTACGCTGCAATCAACTTAGGCTTCTTTGCAGAGGAGGGCATCGAGATTGAGCTTTCCAACGGTCAGGGTGCGGATAAGGTAATGTCCGCTGTATTATCGAATAACATCGATATCGGTTTTGCAGGGCCGGAGGCTTCGATTTATGTTTACAACGAGGGTAAAGAAGACCACACACAAGTATTTGCACAACTGACACAGCGCGACGGTTCTTTTCTTGTGGCACGCGAACCCGACCCGAATTTCACATGGGATAAACTCCGCGAAAAAGTAGTGCTCCCCGGGCGCAAGGGCGGTGTTCCGTATATGGCATTGGAGTATGTCATCCGTAAAAACGGTTTAGACCCCCAAAAAGACACCACGCTTGATAACAGCATTCAGTTTGCGCTGATGGCAGGCGCATTTACCAGCGGTACCGGGGATTATGTAACATTGTTTGAACCCACCGCCTCTATGCTGGAAGCTGAGGGCAAGGGCTACATAGTAGCTTCCATCGGTAAAGAATGCGGTGAACTCCCCTATACCGCTTATTTTGCAAAAAAAAGTTATATTGAAAAAAATGCCGGCCTAATTGAGCGCTTTACTCGCGCAATTTACAAAGGTCAGCAGTGGGTAGAGCAGCACAGCGCAAAAGAGATTGCAAAGGTTGTTGCCCCCTCGTTCCCTGATACGGATGCGGCACTGCTCGAAACCGTTATCCAGCGCTACAAAGATATTAATGCTTGGAACAGTACCCCCGTACTGACACCGGAATCATTTGATCTTTTGCAAAAGGTAATGACGGAGGCAGGCGAACTGACTCAAACTGCCCCGCATGATAAAATTGTAAACAATACCTTTGCCGAAAAAGTTATCTCCTCAACAAAATAGTATACTTCTCCTCTTCTTTGGTGCTTTCCCGGCTTTACGGCAGAGAAAGCACCTTTTTTTACACGATTATCTATCCATTCTGTGCATTTTCGCCCCGTCTTTTAAAGCAGCCAGTTGATTCGGATGTACTGTTCATTCGTCTGCGGGTCGCGTGCTCCAATCTCAATGGTATCAATACAGTCGACAACCAGCTCCCGCGGGGCTGTATCAAAACAAAGCCAACTCTGTACTCTTGTGCACAAAACGGTTTTATCGGTCTTATCCTCTGCCTTATCTGCTTCTTCTATAAGCAGTTGCTGCTGTTCTTGTAGCTTCGCCTTTTCCGTAAGGTAAGCTTTGCTGAGCTGTGTAAACTGCTCTGCCCCAATCACCCCCGCCGATTTATCAAGGTACAGGTCTTGCAGGGCCTTGTCGCGGCGCCGCGCCTCAACTTGCAGAATGCTGATCTGCTTTTGCAGGCTTGCTCTGTGTTTATCTCCCTCATCGGCATCTTCCAGCAGCTTACTGTAATTTGGCACATAACCAAGCTGTATGTAGCGTTGCAGCTGTTCGCTCACCAGTTTCTCCAGTCGGTCCAGCCGGATGGAATGGTTGGAGCAGCGGCTTTTGTCGGTCGCATACAGCTTACACCGTAGGTAGCAACGCTCGCTGCCCGCAGCACCGTTTGTCACCTTGAGCATACTGCTGCCGCAATCCATACACCGCACCTTGCCCGCAAGCAAATGCACGCTACCGCTGCCGTCGCTTCGGGTGCGCTCACCGAGCAAAGCCGCAACCGCCGAAAATGTTTCGCGGTCAATGATTGCTTCGTGAGTATCCGGCACGATAACCCAATCCTCTTTAGGAACCGTAACCAAATTCTTCGACTTATAGCTGATTTTTTTGCGCGTGCCCTGCACCAGGTCACCGGTATACATTTGGTTTTTGAGGATGCGTCCCACCGAGGTTTTGCTCCACAGCCCCAAATCACTGCGCTGCGCGCCGTTCACATAGTTCCAGCCCTTGCTTTGCTTATATTTTGTGGGGTTGGGTACGCCCCACGCATTCAGCATGGACGCAATTTGCTGTTTGCCGTTCCCCGCAAGATAAAGTGAAAACACTTTGCGAACCACCTCAGCTGCTTGTTCGTCAATCATCAACCTGTTTTTATCGGTAGACGATTTTTGATAACCATAAACAGGAAAGCCGCCGATGTATTGCCCCGTATTGCGTTTATGGCGAAATACCGCCTTGATGTTCTCTGACAAATCTTCAAGATACCATTCGTTGATGAGCCCGTTGATTTGGCGGGCTTTCTTATTCCCCTGTACGTCGGTGTCAATGTTATCCACCACCGCAACAAAGCGGATTCCCCACACCACAAAGCGGTTGTGAATGTAGTGCTCCACCAGCTCCATATCGCGGGTAAAACGCGACTGGGTTTTACAGAGGATAACATCAAACCTGCGCTGCTCGGCATCGGCAAGCAAGCGGCAAAACGCAGGGCGCTCCCGATCGATTCCCGAGTAGTCTTCGTCGCAGTAGATATCATAGATTTGCCACCCCTGTTCGGCAGCATACTCGGTGAGCAGTGCTCTTTGGTTTTGGATGCTCTCACTCTCCTGTACCACTTCTTCGCATCCCAACAGAGCGGTATCCTCTTTGCTTAAACGGCAATAAACGGCGGCTAGCATGCACTACCCCTCCAAAAAACATTATCGGCTCTGCGATGATTTAAGCTTGTTTTTGAGATATCGGTCCAGTTTTTTTTGCAGCAGCTGTTTTCGCTCCTGTTCATTTTTGGAATGAAAGGTTTCGAGAACGATAATCTTTGACTGCTTCATAAAAGTACCCCCTAATGAATAAAAGCACATAGAAATAAATCAGAAAAAGCCTCTGATCTATTTCTATGTGCAACGGGTTGTACTTTATTTTTGGTAACGTCTGCCCAGTACATTTCATATCATGGTAAAGAAAAATTTTGTATAAAGGTGTGATTTATTTGGTTATATACACAATACGGCCGGGTGACAGCGTTTATTCGATTTCACGGCAGTTTGGGGTATCACCACAGCAAATTATTGCTCTCAACCAGCTGCAAGATGTACAACGCTTGATGATTGGGCAGTCTCTTGTTCTTCCGGCAGAAAGTTCGAGCCATGTTGTAACGCTTGGGCAATCGCTTTATTCCATCGCACAAAGCTACGGTACTACGGTTGAGAAAATTCTTGCGGCGAACCCGGACATTACCGACCCTAACCGTATTTACCTCGGGCAGATTATCATCATTCCCCTTCCTTCTCAAAAGCTGGGCAATATGGATGTGAACGGTTACGCGTTGCCGGATATTGAAAACAGCGTTTTGCAGGCCACCCTGCCCAACCTCACTTACATTAGCATTTTCAGCTATCAGGTAAAACCCGATGGCAGTCTTATCTCCATACCGGATGAAACGATTATTGCAAGGGCTTTGGAGGCAAGGGTTGCACCGATGATGGTTATCACCAACATCAAAGAGGGAGGCAAGTTTGACAGCGGCATTGCACATACCATATTAAACGATGAGAAAGTACAAAACGTAATGATTGAGAATATCATTAAAGTACTTAATGAAAAGAATTACTTCGGGCTGGATATTGATTTCGAGTATGTGCTCCCCGAAGACCGCGAGGCATACAATCAATTCTTACGTAAGATTACCAAACGGCTGCATGAATTGGGATACATTGTCACCACCGCCGTTGCTCCCAAGCTAAGTGCCACACAGCAGGGCGTGCTGTACGAGGCGCATGACTACGCGGCACATGGCGAAATTGTAGACCATGTGATCATCATGACCTACGAGTGGGGGTATACCTACGGGCCGGCTATGGCAGTCGCCCCTATTGATCAGGTAGAGCGCGTGCTGCAATATGCGGTCTCGGTTATCCCCAGTGAGAAAATTTTAATGGGCATGCCCAACTACGGCTACGACTGGACACTGCCGTTTGTGCAGGGCACTGCCGCGCGTATTCTCACCAACCTTGAGGCGGTCAACCTCGCGTCGCGTGTGGGTGCACAGATTCAGTACGACACCACCGTACAGGCGCCATTCTTTACCTATTACGATGATAACGGGAAACAGCATATTGTGTGGTTTGACGATGCACGCAGTATTGCGGCACGGTTAAGCCTTGTAGATAAATACAATCTCGCCGGTGTAAGCTACTGGAACATCAACTCGTATTTCCCGCAAAACTGGCAGGTGCTTCAGGCTATGTACAATGTAAACAAGGTAATCTAATAACGCTATTTACAATAAAAAAGGCAGAGAAGCTATCTCTGCCTTTTTGTTATACCACTTTCGTTGTCCACTGCTCAAGGTTCCATACATCGGTTGCCACGCCCGAATAGAACTCGGGCTCATGGCTTACAAGCAGCACTGTGCCTTTAAAATCTGCCACGGCGCATTTCAGCGCATCCTTCGCGTCGGTGTCGAGGTGATTCGTGGGTTCATCGAGCACCAGTAGGTTTATGCTTTGCAGCATCAGCCTACACAGGCGCACCTTGGCGTTTTCACCGCCGCTTAGTACCTTTAGCTGGCTCTCGATATGGTCGGTGGTGAGCCCGCATTTCGCCAGCGCACCGCGCACCTGAGCATTGGTCATGCCGGGGTACTCACGCCAAATCTCTTCCAGAGCTGTGTGGCTGCCCGCCGCATGCTCCTGCTCAAAATAGCCGGTTTCCACATAGGGGTCAATCTCCACCGTACCGGAAATAGGCGGTTGTATGCCGAGCAGGGTTTTGAGCAGGGTTGATTTACCCAAACCGTTGACACCCTTGATTGCAATCTTTTGCCCTTTTTCAAGCAGCAGGCTTAGCGGAGCAGTGAGCGGCTCGTCATAGCCGAGCACAAGGTCTTTGGTTTGTATGACGATTCTGCCCGTAGAGCGCGCCGGCGTAAACGCAAAAATGGGTTTTATCCTCTCCCTGCCCAGTTCAATGACATCCATTTTATCGAGCTTTTTCTGGCGGCTCTTTGCCATGTTGGTGGTGGCCACCCGCGCTTTATTGCGGGCAATAAAGTCTTCAAGGTGTGCAATTTCCTTCTGCTGCTTTTCATACGCCTGCTCCAGCTGGCGCTTTTTCAGCTCATACATCGCCATAAAGTCGTTGTAATCACCTTTGTAGCGCGTCAAAACAGCATCCTCTACATGGTATACTACGTTAACCACTGAGTTAAGAAATGGGATATCGTGCGACACAAGGATAAATGCATTCTCATAATTTTGTAAAAAGTTCTTCAGCCATGCAATATGGTTTTCATCCAAAAAGTTGGTGGGCTCGTCCAAAATCAGAATCATCGGGTTTTCAAGCAGCAGCTTGGTCAGCAGTACCTTGGTTCTCTGCCCGCCGCTAAGCTCCCCCACATCTCTGTCCAGGCCGATTTCACCCAGCCCCAAGCCGTTGGCATACTCCTCAATGCGTGAATCCAGCACATAAAAGCCGCCGTGCTCAAGCATGTCCTGTATTTCACCCACGTCCTCCATCAGCTGTGCCATTTCCTCATCGGTACAGTCGGACATACGCTCATACATCCCCAGCATTTCCTGCTCCATTTGGTACATATGCGCAAAGGCCTCGCGCAGCACCTCGCGAATCGTTTTGCCCTTGGTAAGGGTACTGCTCTGGTCAAGGTAGCCTGTGGTGATGTGATTGCACCAGCTCACCTTGCCTTCATCCGGCATAAGCTGGCCGGTAATGATATGAAGGAACGTGGATTTTCCTTCGCCGTTTGCGCCGACAAGCCCAACATGCTCACCTTTCAGCAGGCGAAACGATGCATTTTCTAAAATTCTTCTCGCACCAAAACCGTGCGTTACATTTTCTACATTTAATACGCTCATGGAACCCTCCGAAAACAATCTTGCTTTTTCTGCCCGGTACATGCGGTAAACCGAAGACAGTTACTAAAAGTATAATAACCGCAACCGAATTATTATACCACAAACGCGCGGCGTTTGTGGTATAATTGCCCTTCTTCGGCGGTTGCCGTGTAAGCGGCGAGCCGAAGGGGATTAGAACAAGTATAATAAACGCTTTTGCGTTTATTATACCACAAGTAACACCGTGTTTGCGACATGTTTCGTTGTTTTGGTGATGTACAACAATTTAGAAATCTGCTAATTTGTCCGGCAGGTTTCTTGTGTGTATCTGTCTCCCGCTCATGTGGCGCGGTACCATCCGCGATAGAAGCTTTGATGTCCGGAACAATAACCGCATCCAGTGAATTTATATCAGATGCACAGTGGATCAGCTCCAGATGATTGCAGCGATGTGAAAGCTCCGCTGCCAGCCTTTTCATAAGTCCGCTTTTTCCCGTGCCGGGCCCACCTTTAAGGATGAACTTACGCCATCCGTCGGCAGGGTCTGCCAATTGGTCGAATCTAGAAACAAAGCCTTGCGGTGTGTTTGCGCCTAAAAAGAAATCCACCGCGTATTTGCCGTTTTCCATAAGACAATTCCTCCTGCAAAATATTAGTATCATTCCGCTTTATCCTATGTGAAAACGGCCTTGTTTGACACAAAAGCTGCTATGCAAACCCCAATAAGCGCATTGTGCCGGCAAATACAAAACAAACTAAAATTCCCGTAACTGTGGGTACCAAAAATGACACCGCGGTCCATTTCAGGCTCTGAGTTTCTTTCTTAATGGTCAGGCAGGTGGTCGAGCAGGGCCAGTGCATTAACGAAAACAACATAGTACATACGGCGGTAAGCCACGTCCAGCCATTGTTTACCAGCAGTGCCTTCAGCTCGGAAAGGTTGTCGAGCTCCAAAATGCTGCCCGTCGCCATATACGCCATAATGATGATGGGAATGACGATTTCATTCGCGGGAAAACCGAGGATAAATGCCATTAAGATAACACCGTCCAGCCCAAGCAGGCGCGCGAACGGATCCAAAAAGTTTGCGCAGTGTGAAAGCAGGCTTGCATCTCCGATCATAACATTTGCCATAATCCAGATGATGAGACCGGCGGGTGCAGCAACAGCAATCGCTCTCCCTAGTACAAACAGGGTTCGGTCAAAAATAGAGCGCACAATCACCTTGCCAATTTGCGGGCGTCGGTAGGGCGGCAGCTCGAGCGTGAATGACGAAGGAATCCCCTTAAGAATGGTTTGTGAAAGCAGCCGCGAGATGATAAAGGTCATCAGTACGCCCAGTACAACTACACCTGTGAGCAGCAGGGTGGAAAGCAGCGACCGCCCCACCCCGCCTGCTGTACCCACAAAGAACATGGTGATAATTGCAATCAGGGTTGGAAAACGCCCGTTGCAGGGCACAAAGTTATTGGTAATGATGGCGATAAGGCGTTCGCGTGGGGAATCGATGATGCGCGCCCCCACAATTCCCGCCGCATTGCACCCGAACCCCATACACATTGTAAGCGCTTGTTTGCCGCAGGCACAGCATTTTTTAAAGCTTTTATCGAGGTTAAATGCCACACGCGGCAGGTAACCCGAATCTTCAAGCAGCGTAAACAGCGGAAAGAAAATTGCCATAGGCGGCAGCATAACAGCCACTACCCATGCTAAAACACGGTAAACACCCAGTACCAATGCACCATGCACCCACTCCGGCGTGCCCAGCCACACGAAAAATTCTGTCAGCCGATCTTGTAACCAGAACAGCCCATTGGACAGCATCTGAGATGGATAATTGGCTCCCGTAATCGTAATCCAGAAGATCGCAAGCAATAGAATCAGCATAACGGGGATTCCCGTCCATTTGCTTGTAAAGATACGGTCGAGCTTGCGGTCGCGCGCATTGTAATTACAGTTTTCAAAGCAAACCGCATCACCACAGACACTCTCTGCCATAAGTACGATGCAAGAAACAATGCTGTCGCGCAGTTTATCTTCAGTCAGCCCGTTTTCGGCAAGATGCTTCCGCGCTTCATCAATCTTTTGCACCACCAATGGGTCATCCAGTAGGCTGCAGCCGAGGTAATCGGCAAGCGTACCTGCCAGTGTTTCATCATAATCAATCAGCTTAAGCGCTACCCAGCGCGGGTTTAGGCGCCCATTCAGCTTTTCGGTAATCACCGGCTCCACCAGTGCAATAGCCGCTTCTATGGGTTGGTTGTAGCGAATGTGAACGTGGGCAACCGTTTTTTTGCCTGTGGTAAGTTCAGAAACACGGTCCATCAGCGCATCAAGCCCCTTACGGCTGCGCGCACTGGTTCCCACCACCGGTACTCCCAAATTTTCTTCCAGTTGTTTAAAATCAATTTGTATGTTTTTTTTCTTCGCCTCATCCATAAGGTTGACGCATACCACCACGTTTGACATGATTTCGATGGTTTGCAGCACCAGATTCATATTGCGTTCAAGGCAGGTTGCGTCACACACCACTATCACCGCATCCGGGTTGCCAAAGCAGATGAAGTCGCGCGCGACCTCTTCCTCTGCAGAGTGTGCCATCAGCGAGTAAGTACCCGGAATATCCACCATGACATAGCCGTCATCTTTATGTACATACCGCCCCTGTGCGTTGGTAACGGTTTTGCCCGGCCAGTTACCGGTGTGCTGCTTTAATCCGGTGAGTTCGTTGAATACCGTTGATTTGCCTACGTTTGGGTTTCCCGCAAGGGCAATCACCTTATCTGTAGGGTCTTCCTTTTGTATGACAAGGCCGTTGTCCACCGCCTTGATACCGGTTGAATCCGCTGTTAAGCCCATTGTTCTTTTCCTCCAATAAATAGTTCTAAAAATAATATATAGCTTGATAAGCAGGCGAGGCACTGCGTTTTATTGCCTCACCCTGCTTATCTGCAGGCTCTGCCTGCCAAACATTTAGCTACATGTAACCATGATTTTAGACGAATCTTCCGATCTCAGTGCGATGACCGCACCTCTGATTAAGTAGGCAACAGGGTCACCCGACGGGCTTTTTTGCAGGCACTCTACCTCGGTGCCCTCAATCAGCCCAATATCCTGCAGCCGTCTGCGCATACTGCCTGTGGCAAGCAAATAATTCACTTTTGCGGTTTTTCCCTCAGGAACCGTATATAAAGTCGATGTATTTTCATTCATAATCGTTGTCTCCCGTTAATATTTTAGTATAGGGCAATTTTGTTTCCCTGTACTAATTTATTCCGGCAACTGCCTGTGTGCTACAACTTTTTTGGAGATGATACCATGGAAAACAATGAGTATCGTACACTCAAGGGATACAAGCTTAAGAACAACCGCCAAATTACCGATGCAATGGAGGATTATCTTGAGATGATTTGCCGTTATGCCAAGCGGGATGGATACGCACGCATCAATCACATCGCCTCTATGCTTGGTGTGCGACCGTCGTCCGCATCAAAAATGGTGAGTAACCTCAAGGAGCTGGGGTATGTGGATGCCGAACCCTACGGCATTATTAAACTGACCGAAAAGGGTTGGAAACTGGGAAACTATTTGCTGTATCGGCATGAGGTGCTACACGAATTTTTATGCCTGGTCAACCACACGGAAGATGAAATTGAACAAGTGGAGCAAATCGAACATTTTTTTGATGAAAAGACAATTGAAAACCTGGAGCAACTGGTAAAACAACTCAGGGGCCTTGCCCTGTTCACCCAAACCCCATAAACTATGGCTTGCTAAAAGACTCAAACTAATATACAATAGAGACAGATTCTGTATTTGCTTTAAACCGTAACGGTTTAAAGCAAATATCGAAGCAGAATAATTACAATGATTGAGGTGTAGGCATGGGGCATACTGATCGTCAAAAGCCAGCGCTGGAGAGCGGCAGCTTTAACAGCAGAGTTGGCTTTATTCTTGCGTCTGTCGGGTCGGCCGTGGGTATGGGCAACATTTGGATGTTTCCTTACCGCCTGGGCTCTTATGGCGGTGCGGCATTTTTGATTCCATATTTTTTATTTGTTGTTTTGTTTGGCATTGTAGGGCTTTCGGGCGAATTCGGTCTCGGGCGTTTAACCGGAACCGGCCCGATCGGTTCGTACGACTACGCAATGAAAACACGCGGCAAAAAAGGCGGAGCATTCTTGGGCTCTATTCCATTATTCGGCAGTCTCGGCATCGCCATTGGATATGCCATTATCGTAGGCTGGGTGCTGCGCTCGGTATGGGGCTCGGTATCCGGTTCGATCATCACCACCGATTCGGCAGAGTATTTTTCACAGATGACCGGTGCGTTCGGCAGCGTGCCATGGCATTTTGCAGTAGTGGCACTTACGGTATTTATCCTGCTTGGCGGCGTCCTCAAGGGTATTGAGAAGGTCAATAAATTTATGATGCCTACCTTCTTTATTCTATTTCTTATCCTTGCGGTTCGTGTGGCATTTCTACCCGGTGCGGTGGACGGTTACCGCTACCTGCTTGTACCGGATTGGAACTTTTTGCTGAAGCCGCAAACCTGGATTATGGCAATGGGACAAGCCTTTTTCTCGCTTTCGATTACCGGCTCGGGCATGATTATCTACGGCAGCTACCTGAGCAAAAAGGAAGATATCCCCCATTCTGCGGGTATGACGGCATTGCTCGATACCTGTGCCGCACTGCTCTCCGGTTTTGCTATCATCCCTGCGGTGTTTGCGTTTGGAATGGACCCATCTGCAGGCCCGCCGCTGATGTTTATTACCCTGCCGAAGGTATTCGCGCAGATGCCCATGGGCAGGCTGTTTGCAACACTATTCTTTATTTCGGTACTTTTTGCCGGTGTAACCTCACTGGTGAATATGTTTGAGGTGTGCGCGGAAGCCGCACAAAAAAAACTGAAGCTCACCCGTACCCCTGCAGTTTTGCTGGTAGGTGCTTTGGTGTTTGCAGTGGGGATTTTCATTGAATATGAACCTTATATGGGCGCATGGATGGACGCCATTACAATCTATGTGGTGCCGTTTGGCGCACTGCTCGGTGCTGTAATGATCTTTTGGGTGCTTGGCATCGAAAAGATTGGCGCGGAGTTAAACCTTGGGCGCAAAAAGCCCATTGGCAAGGTGTTTGCATTCTTCGCAAAATATGTGTACATCATTCTTGCCGCGGCAGTGTTTATTTTAGGCATTGTATACGGCGGAATCGGATAATAAATTGCATAAAAAAAGAGCGGACTCTGTTTTGCTTAGCACCAAGAAAAATGGACATTGAATAAAAAGACCTCCAATCGTAGAATAGAAATACGATAGGAGGTCTTTAACATGTCAGGAAGAAAAGGGATGAAACACTATACAGAAAGCTTCAAAGAGCAGATTAGGCGGGAGTACAAAGAAGGGTGTAGTGTACATAGTTTGCAACGAAAATACAAGGTAAGCTATTGGTCTGTACACTGCTGGTGTGGGTTATTTTACTGTCTATTTTCCATGGAGCGGTTCAGTTTAGAGTCCGCTCTTTTTTTATATTGATTACTCAAAAATTTCAGGGCAAAGCTCCATCGCCTTGGCTTTTACCTTAAGTAAATCGTCCAGCCCACCGGGCTTGTTGTTGGGGTTGCGCAGCAGTGCGGCGGGGTGGAATGTTCCCATCATCAGCACACCGTTTCTTTCAAACCACAGCCCGTGCTCTTTCGTCACCTTGAAACTCGGGCTGATGATCTTCATTGCACTCACCCTGCCAAGGCACACGATGATTTTAGGCTTAATCAGAGCCACCTGATTGCGCAAATAGCCAATGCAGGCTTCGGTTTCTTCCGGCTTTGGGTCGCGGTTTTGCGGCGGGCGGCACTTTACCATATTGGCAATGTAAATGTTCTTGTCGCGGGAAAGATCCGCCGCTTTGAGCATTTTATCGAGCAACTGGCCCCCGCGCCCAACAAACGGTTCGCCCTGCAAATCCTCATTTTCACCAGGCCCTTCGCCAATCAGCATAATTTTTGCGTGCGGCACACCAACGCCAAACACCACATTGGTTCTGGTTTTGCAAAGCTCGCATTTTTCACATTGCATAGCCGTTTCACGCAGTGTCTCCCATGAATTCAGCATTTTCTGCCACAACCTTTCATCTTTTTTACTTCTTTCGCACTACAATTATATCATAATTTAAAAGTAATTCCGATAGGTTTGCAAGAGTTTACAATATTCTCATTGATTTCCCTTGCGGAGCAGGGGTTCTTTTTGTATAATGAAGGGTAGAGTTCAGCACATTTGACAAGAAATTGCTTTGTGCGAAAAAGATATTATGGAGGGACTTACTTATGTCTAAAAAAATTCTGATTGAAACCTCTGCACGTCACATCCATGTGGCCGAAGCAGACCTGGAAACCCTATTTGGCAAAGGCGCCAAACTCACACCGAAAAAAGATTTGTCTCAGCCCGGTCAATACGCCTGTGTGGAGAGACTTGATATCGTAGGCCCGAAGAAGACTATCCCCAATGTTTCGATTCTCGGCCCCACACGTCCCGCCACTCAGGTTGAGGTTTCTTACTCCGATGCAAGAACCCTCGGTCTTACCGCCCCTGTCAGAGAATCCGGCGATGTTGCAGGCAGTGCAGGCTGTAAGCTGGTTGGCCCCTGCGGTGAGGTTACCCTTACTGAGGGCGTTATCGTTGCTAAGCGCCACATTCACCTCACTCCGGAAGCTGCGGCCGAATTTGGCGTAGAGGATAAGGAGATTGTCTGTGTAAAATGTGAAGGTGCTGATAGAGCACTTACCTTTGGCGACGTTGTTGTGAGAGTATCCCCCAAATTTGCGCCTGCCATGCACATTGATACCGATGAAGCGAACGCTGCGGCTACGTTCGGCGAGTTTTACGGTGAAATCGTAAAATAAAATCATTTATTTTTTAAGCATCATAGAAAAGCACAGGATACAGCAAGTATCCTGTGCTTTTTTGTGCCCTTTTAAATGGGATTACAATTTGTCTTCCCTTCTGCTTAGAAGCGCGGCAAGTTCCACCTGCGAAATTGGGCAACCGATAGAGGACTGAATTGCCGCCAGAACCGCACCCTCCACAAGGGGGCTGTCTGCAATTCGAATGTTACCGCCGTGCTTTTCTATCGCCATTTCCGCGGTCATTACAGCACTGCCCATATCCAGTAGGATCAGCACGCCATCTTCACTGTACACCGATTTTATAGCCTCGTAAACCCGCTCAAAACTGGTTCCAAGGCTGCCGTCGGGCATGCCGCCCGCCACGGCTATGGGGGTTTCTTTCGCCATTTCATGCGCTAGTTCAGCTACACCCTGTGCAAGCTTTTCGCTGTGCGATACAATTACAAGCCCTACCATTTACACGCCCCCCACTACTGAATTTTGAATGGTTTGCAGCAAAAGCGTTGCCGATGTTGCACCGGGGTCTTGGTGACCAAGGCTACGCTCGCCAAGGTAACTGGCTCTGCCCTTAGTGGCAATAATCTGTTTGGTATACTCCACGCCCTCTTCTGCAGCTGCCACTGCTTTTTGCATTGCTGCCGCAAAATTCTTACTTTGGGTGTATTCCTCGGTCAGTGCCTCATAAGCGGGAATCAGTGCATCCAGCATTGTCTTTTCGCCGCGCTGAGATTTTCCGCGGTACCGGATTCCGTCAATGGCAGCACCCAGCATTTCGATAAAGCTTTGAGCCTCGATGCCTGGCTGGTTCTTGGCCACCGCCGCCGCCTTTAAAAAGGCGGTGCCGTAAAGCGGCCCTGACGCGCCCCCTACCGTGGAGATGAGTGTCATGCCAACGGTTTGCAGTATGCTGCCAACGTCGCTGCTTTCGAGTGTGCGCAGTTTTCCGGCTACCGCCTGAAAGCCGCGGTCTAAATTAATGCCATGGTCGCTGTCACCGATTGCGCTGTCGAGCTCGGTTAGAAGCTCCTTGTTTTCGCTTACAGCCTGTGCAATCGCTTCCATCACCGAAATAAGTTTCTTTGCATCTGTCATAATAATTCCCCCGGTCAGTGGTAGGCAGGTGTATCGGCCGGAGCATCAAGCAGCTCTTTGAGTTCTTCGTCCAGCCGCAGTAAAGAGAGTGAGAACCCCGACATCTCAATCGAAGTCATGTAGTTGCCCACGAGTGTTTTGTAGATTGAAATACCCTTTTCCATAAGGACATCGTGCACACGGTTGTTGATGACGAGAAGCTCCATCAAGGGGGTTCCGCCCGCTCCGTTTACCAGTACCGCAACCTCTTTGCCGCTGTAGTCGATATCCGCCAGAATCTTTTCCAGCAGATGATCTACGATTTCATCCGCGCTCTTCAGCGGCTCACGGTGTGTACCGGGCTCACCGTGGATACCGATGCCGATTTCCATTTCATCTTCGCCGAGCTCAAAGCCAGGCTTTCCTGCTGCGGGAACAATACATGGGGTAATGGCCATACCCATTGTGCGTACGTTATCGATTGCCTTTTGCGCGGCGGCTTTTACCTCCTCGAGCGAAGCACCTTGTTCGGCTTTCGCACCCGCAATTTTATGAACCAGTACGGTACCTGCCACACCGCGCCGCCCTGTGGTGTAAAGGCTGTCTTTTACGGCAACGTCGTCGTTTACCACTACATAGTCCACCGGGATACCGTCCATTTGGGCAAGTTCACTTGCCATTTCGAAGTTCATCACATCACCGGTGTAGTTTTTTATAATCATCAGCACGCCCTGCTCGGTTCCGATTGCCTTAATACCCTCATAAATCTGGTCGGGGGTAGGTGAGGTGAATACAGCGCCCGCCACGGCGGCGTCCAGCATTCCGCAGCCCACATATCCGCCGTGTGCCGGCTCGTGCCCGCTGCCTCCGCCGCTGATGAGCGCAACCTTATCGGTCTTTTTCTCAACACGCACAACCACGCCTGTTCCCTTAGCTCTCCGCAGATATCGGGGGTACGCCTTGCATAGTCCATCCAGCATTTCGGTTTCTGCATTTGCAATATTGTTAAGCAGTTTTTTCATATCAATTCCTCCAAATAAAAATTTATCGGCAGCTACCAAATCTCTTTGGTTGCTATCACATCAACCCCGGTGCTGCACACGTTTGGTACAATCACATCCCCAATGTATACCGGCGGGGTCATGCGCACCTGTGCAATCTCCTGCAGGCTGTCAAACACCCTGCTTTTATCGATGGGGCGTGCAGTCTTTACCGAGAGTGGCAGCTCTCTTCCATTCACCTTAACCAGTGAGGTGACCATGCGGGTAGGCAGGGTAAGCTCCTCCCGTGCGTATTTCTCACCGATTTTGCACTCCCAACCGGTGATAGAGAGGATTTCGCCGTCTATAACCTCTGCGCTGATGCGACACCCCTTGGGGCAGCCGATGCATGTCAGCTCCATTTTCATTTTGCCACCTCCACCCGTACGGTGATCTTGTCGCCCTGTGCCGCATGTGCCAGATATTCCGGTTTAAACTTAACGCTTACCATCTCACCCGGAGCCAGAATGCGGACAGACTTGGACAATACATTTTTCTCACCCACATCAATGCAGACGCGGCTCTTTTGGTAGATGGCTTTGGGGCGGAACATCAGCATAAGGTCTTCTTTGGTTTCCTTATGGATCAGCTGCGGCACGGTGCCGCTCACGCCAAATCCGTCTACGATTTCAAGCAGTTCTGTTTTTTCGCAAGCGCCTTGCGACGCTGTATATTGATAGGCGTTGCGCCCCGCTTTTTGTGCTTCTTCCGACACAAAGTCGACCAGATCATGCACATGCAACACATTGCCGCACGAGAAGATTCCGCTGACCGAGGTTTCTAACGTTTCATCTACGATCGCCCCGCTTGTCGCGCCGGAAAGCTCTACCCCTGCCATGCCGGAAAGCTCGTTTTCGGGTATTAGCCCTACGGAAAGCAGCAGCGTATCGCATGCGAAATCCTGTTCTGTGCCCGCAATTGGTTTTAGCGTTTGGGGGTCAACCGCCGCAACCGTTACGCCCTCAAGGTGCTCTTTACCCTTGATATCGATCACCGTATGGCTGAGCAGCAGGGGGATGTCGTAATCATCCAGACACTGCACGATATTGCGTTTAAGCCCCGACGAGTATGGCATAAGCTCGACGCAGGCCTCCACCTTAGCCCCCATAAAGGTCATGCGGCGTGCCATAATCAGCCCGATGTCGCCCGAACCCAAAACCACAACCCGTTTGCCGGGCATAAGCCCTTTCATATTCACAAATTTTTGTGCCGTGCCCGCGGTGTAAATGCCTGCACAGCGCCATCCCGGAATCCCCAGAGCGCCACGTGGACGCTCCCTGCATCCCATAGCCAAAACGATTGCCTTAGCCCGAAATTGCTGTAATCCCGAGGAACGGCTGACCGCAGTAACACATTTTTGCGGTGTAATATCAATCACCATCGTGTCGCACTGATAGGGAATGCCGTAGTTGATCAGCTTTTTGATGTATCGGTCTGCATATTCCGGCCCTGTAAGCTCCTCACCGAACATATGCAGCCCAAACCCATTGTGAATGCACTGCTTTAAAATTCCGCCGAGGCTGCCCTCGCGCTCGAGCAGCAAAAGGCTGCGGCACCCGTTTTCATAAGCTTCTATCGCGGCTGCAAGCCCTGCGGGGCCTCCGCCGATGATGAGGACATCAATATCAGTCACAACGGGCACCTTCTTTCTCAAACAGCATATGGTCAAGCAGATAGGAGTTTCCGCCGAATTTGCTTGCCTCAAGCGGTGATATGCCCAGCTCGTCGCAAAGGATGTCCACCACCAGGGAAGTACAGAAACCCGCCTGACACCGCCCCATACCTGCTCTCGTACGCCGTTTTACACCGTCAAGCGTGCGTGCACCCACAGGGCGGCGGATGGATTCGCGAATCTCCGCCTCGGTGATGGTTTCGCAGCGGCAGATGATCTTTGCATAATCGGGGTTGGAGCAGATAGCAGCAGCACGCTGAGCGTTGGTCATCTCCCTAAACTTTGGTATGGGTTTGCGGATGGGATTGAAAAATGGCTTTTGCTCTGCGCCAAGTTTGTGTGCAATCTCCTGTGCAAGGTGCAAGGCGATGGCGGGTGCGGAGGTAAGCCCCGGAGATTCGATTCCCAGTGCGTTGAAGAACAGCGGAACATCATCCGCTTCGCCGATTACAAAATCGTCGCGGTCACAGTGCGCGCGAATACCCGAAAACGTGGTGATAAAGCTGCGATTGGGAATGTTCTCCCAAGTGAGCGAGCCCACGCGCAGCGCTTTATCAAGCCCTTCGCGGGTGGAACGGGTGTCGTCCTTGTTTTCAATATCCTCCGCGGTGGGGCCGATGAGGAGTGTACCGTCCACCGTCGGTGCAATCAAAATCCCTTTGCCCATTTCAGTGGGCAGCTGAAAAATAGCAGAGTTGAATTTTCCGGCGTAAGTTTTATCCACAATGTAGTACTCACCGCGCCGCGGGTGAATGGTAAACTTATTTTCCGACACCATGTTGTTGATCGCATCGGAATATAAACCTGCCGCGTTTACCACCGCTTTTGCACAAAACACCCCCGCAGTTGTGGAAACTTTAAACCCGTTATCATTTTTTGCAACCCCTGTAACCTCGGTACCACGGCGGAACACAGCCCCATTTTGTGCTGCGTTTTCGGCATAGCCCACAGTAAGCTCATAGGGGCAGACGATGCCTCCTGTTTCCACCACCAAAGCCTCATAGGCGTCTTTTCCAATGCTTGGCTCACGCTTTCTCAGCTCGTCCTGTTCAATGAGATAAAGCCCTGAAACCCCATTGGCAACCCCCTGCTCCAGCAGCTTTTGCAGCTTCGGTCTGCCATCCTCTGAAAAAGAGACCACCAGCGATTGGTTGCTCTGAAACGGCACTCCCAGCTCTGTGCAAATATTCTCCATCATCCGGTTGCCCAGCACATTAAATTTCGCCTTTAGCGTTCCCGGTGTTGCATCGTATCCGCCATGTACAATGGCGGTATTGGCCTTGCTCTGCCCATTGCAGACATCATCTGTTTTTTCCAAAACCATAATATTCAGGTCATATCTCGCCAGTTCTCTTGCAATGGAGCAGCCAATCACACCGCCGCCAATCACTAATACATCGAGCATATTACCTCGCCCTTTCTCGATTGTCAGATTATTATCCAAGTTTTTCTTTTGAATAGAAGCGGAACTGAAACAGCTCCGCTTCTTGCCCTATTCGATACTGTTCTACTGTTTAGAATACCAGACCAAAAGCTACAGCAGCCAGTGCGCCGCCGATGATTGGCCCAATAACAGGAACCCAAGAGTACTGCCAGTTGGAGTCGCCCTTGTTCTTCATAGGGATAACTGCATGCGCAATACGGGGACCGAGGTCGCGTGCGGGGTTGATGGCGTAGCCGGTGGTTCCGCCCAGCGACATACCAATGGAGGTAATGATGCCGAAGGTGTAAAGGTTACCAACGCCTGATGCCGCTGCGCCTGCTACGTTGCCAAAGCCGAGCAGTGCGAATACCAGTACGAATGTGCCAACTGCTTCGCAGAACACGTTAACAATTTTGTGGTCAACTGCCGGTGCAGTAGCAAAGCAACCGAGCTTTGTTCTGCCGTCTTCCGTTGCGTCAAACTGGTCTTTGAAGAACAGGTAGACAACGATAGCGCCGAAGAATGCGCCCAGCATCTGTGCAGCAATGTAGCCGGGAACCAACGCCCAGTCAAAATTGCCTGCAATTGCCATTGCAATGCTGACGGCAGGGTTCATATGTGCGCCGCAGGCAGCACCGAAGATGCACGCCGGAACCAGAACCGCAAGACCCCACGCGATTGTAATCTGGATGGAGCCCGCACCTTTCATGCCCGATTTGTTCAAACAAACGTTGGCTACTACGCCATCACCCAATAAAATCA
>NZ_DALZQO010000017.1:40897-72732 GCF_032017025.1 Hydrogenoanaerobacterium sp. | reverse complement strand
TTGCTTGAACAATTTTCTTATTAAATATTTGTCTAACTTTTTGGGGTCAGTTCACCTCTAGGGCAGCTCCGTCTTTTTGTTCATCCGAAACATATTTCATGAGATCACCGGGTTGGCAACCTAATGCAGCACATAACTTCTCAATTGTATCCATTGTGACACTTTTTCCATATCTCAAACTTTGTAGTGCACCTTCTGATATAATTTTGTCTTTTCTTATGCGATATGTGGTTAAGCCTCTTTCTTTCATTAAGTCAAAAGCCTTTGAATAATCAATTGGCATGATTTTGAACCTCCTTTACTCTCCCATTTTATCATAAATGTACACTGAATTAAATGCACACAATATACATTTCTGACTGTATATATTTGTCAGCATTAACAATTGAATATGCATCCATTTCGATGTATAATAAGTATATAAGGTAAAGAATATAACTAGAAGCGGGTACACCATACAGCAATAGGCGGTAGCAAGAATGAAAGATTGCTCGAATGTAGGGAATGAAACGGGAGTATTTCTCACTACTAAATCAACTGGTAAATACTTGCATTGGTTACCAAGATATGCTATATTATCTTTAGACAACAAAAAACACCCTCACAGCGCACCATCTGCTCGCAACAGACAATGCGCTTGCGCCTTAAAGATGACACCCATCTTGTAAGACTTATGAGAGCGTATTCATGCTGTGATATTATCACAGTTTTGGATAGATTTCAAGGGCTTTTAGATGCTAACCATCCGTCACGGTGCATCTAAAGGCTCTTTCTTTTGTTTTAAGGTGGTCGTCCGACCGCTTTAAATATACCATACCGAATAGTAATTTCCTTGTCGAATAAACCTAATCGGTATGCTCCGGATAAGCAGTTTGCAAATCCGACATTGCACATTGACAACGATGCATAAGTACATTTGTGTTATCAGCACATCTATACTTTACCGTGTATCAATATAGGCTATATAGGCTTGCAGGTTTGTGTGCCGGGGACGAAAGTCGTCGGAGCGACACAAAGGGATTCTGCGCCAAGACTACCTGTTCGGCATAACCGAATCAACATACGATGAATTGCTATGCAAAGAAGTAAAGGTACGAGCGAAATCTGCTTTAAAACAACCAGTATGGGTTGATTGCGATGACACACACAATCTATGCGCTTCTGAAAAATGTCGGACGCGGAATGCGGACGAAACCGAACGCAGGGATGCATGCGGTTATGAACTCGAAAGAGAAGTTTATATTGCCATTAATTCTTATATTCAAGCAGGGTGCTTGTTTATTACGAGTACCCTGCTAAATATTCGGTTATAACACAAAAGAGCCTATGTACGCATAGACTTTTCTGTGTTATAATGTGCTTGGTGCGGATAACAGGACTTGAACCTGCACAGTATTGCTACCACTAGAACCTGAATCTAGCGCGTCTGCCAATTCCACCATATCCGCATGTCGCTCTACTATATTATCATTTTGGTTCAAGTTTGTCAACACGTTTTTCTAAAAATCAAAAATGTTTTTAGGCAAAAAGGGGAATGTATTATAATACATTCCCCTTGTAAAATTTGTATCTAAAATCTTCGTCTTTCTGTATGCACAGTACAAATACACACAATTACTGTGATTACCGCGATTGCAGATGACACAACGGTGAGCAAAATCCACAGACGGAAACTGCTCTCCGGTTTGGGTGGCGGAACGGTAGCGGATCTGGTTACTGTCTCGGTTTGCGACTCTGGCTTGGAATCGGAGCCCTCTGCTGAGGAAGCGGCCTCGCTCTGCGAGGGGGATTGGGGCAGAGGGGTAATGGTGTCGACAATGGTGGGCGGAATCACGGACGGAGCGGCGGGCTTTGCAGGCTCCGCTATGGGCTTTTGATACAGCTCATCCAAGTCATTTAAGGTATAATAGACACGGTTTTCTTCAATAGGGTGCATCTTTTTGCCATAGACAGTGATGGTTCTGCCACGGTAGTCGATTTCGAGTGTAACATCTTTGCCTTCCAACGCCTCCAATACCGATGCCGGAATGGTTTTATAGTCCCGCGCGCTGGCGTAAATGGTGGCTTCATCCGCGGCATCCTTGATGTCATCGAGAATACCGCACCAGTAGTCATAGGCATCACGGTCAGTGGTATTGGTGCTGCTACCGGAAAAACTGGGCTTGCGGTTTGCAAACACAAACGGGCTGAGCTTGTTGGTAACAAATGAAGCGTACAGGCGGTTGCCGTCACTTGCGTTTTCTTTGCACTCATAGGGTGTAATAAAATCAATGGTGCTATTGAGATGGTGAAGTACAGTCAAACGCGAACGGTCAGCGCCCTTAGGTACGGGCATAGCAATACTGATGGGTGTGCTGAACGCGGTAACCGTCTTGCCGCCTATGGTAAGGGTAAGCTCCAGCTCAGGCCTTAGGCAATCGTAGCGGGAGGGTTGGGGCAGACGTGTACCTTTATAATCAGCAATATTGAGCACGACAGCTTCGCCATTTTCGGCATACAGTGCCGCGCCTTTCAGTACAACCTTTGAAGGGTCAATAATGAGTGCAGAAGAATTGACAGTGCTCATGGTACTTACCGAAAAGCCGTTTGCAATACGATAAATATTATCTAGCTTAAAGATGGTTTCGTTATCAATAAGCTTGGCAGCATTGGGGTAGGCGAGCAGCATATCACGCACGGGGCTAACACTTTCAACTGTCGGGGAAATGCTTGCTTTAGCAATGGCGTCTTTTAGATCCGCTGCCAAGCTGCTGTCGGTGGCAAGCTGTGTTAGCGATTCATCCGTGTAATAAGGGAACGCTGTCACGATAGCACCGTAATAGGGCTCCCCGTTCCTTGTAACGCGAGGCAGCTCGCCCTTACCGTCATTATCTGCATCAAAAAAATTCTCGCGAATGTCGTAGATGCTTGCCGCTTCATCGCTACTTATGGTGAGCATAGCTTTTGTGCCTTTTACAATGTTTTTTCGGATGGTGCCATTACCCTTGAGCACAGTCTCGACCTGTCCGCCGTCGGCAACAGAAATATTATTGTAGATAAAGTTATAGCCAGCGTCGCTTGCAACAATATTGCTAAGTGAGGAGGTTACCGAGAGGTTTAATCGAGTTAAAGTGACGCCCTCGGTTTTGATGTCGAACAATACGCCGCCCGCACTGCTTATTGTGACAAGGTGCTTCCCGCCGTCTATGGTCATCTTTTTGGTAATGGTGGTAGGTTCTGTGATTTCGATTGGCTTATTTATCACCACTTCAATGTTGTCGCTAGTAGCGTTATTGGCAGCGGTGATGGCAGCCGCAAAATCGTCGTAGAAGGTTTCGTTATCACCTATTTTAACACTGATTTTGTCAGCCGTACTTTGCGGAGCAATCGCCGTCATCGGCACAGGCAGAGCAATCATTCCATCCTCCGCGTTAGAAGACGGTGTACCGCTATCCGTACCATTATCAGGTGGTAAATCTTCGTCCGGCTGCTCACTGCTTGCATCGAGGTCAAATGTTTCGCTGCTGCCGGAGCCCAAATTCTCCGCTGTCCCATCTATATCTGGAGGTGTGGTTTCAACCTTGCTATCGGTTCCTGCTTCAGTTTCTATGTAACCGCTGTCCAGCACAATTGCGTCTTTTGGTACATCGCTCAGCAGTAAATCCTCTGCTAGAACACTTGCAGGCAACGCAGCAAATATCAGACACAATACAATACAGTAAATTAATGTGCCTCGCATTCTGGTCTTCATAGGTTGTCCCTCCACTCTCAAGCCTGAAAAATGTTGAATTAATGGTTATAATTACCTAATTTAATTATACACCAAACGAAGTCGAAAGCAAGAAAAATGTCGTACCGATAAGCTTTTGTGCCTATAAAAAATCTTTAAATGTAGTTGACAAGAATACACTCATATGGTATAGTAAAAACACGATAAACGATAACGATTCCCATTATCGCTAATTGAATAATAAATTAAGAGAGATAACTGGTATGAAATACTCAAAGCAGAGAGAACTTGTACTGAACACTGTTATGGAGAATCCGGTACATCCTACTGCCGATTTTGTATACAGCCATCTCCGAAATGCAAACCCTAACATCAGCCTAGGAACTGTCTACCGCAATTTGAATTTGCTGGTCGAGCATGGCTTTATCCACAAAATTGCGATTCCCAATGGCAGCGACCGCTTTGATTTCCGCCTGGACGAGCATTATCATATGATTTGCAACTCCTGCGGCGAGGTGTTTGATGTGGAGCTGAACCGTTTGAAAGAACTGGATACTGAGATCGAGAAGAGCACCGGGTTTATTGTAACAGGGCATGATCTCATCATTAACGGCGTATGTAACAATTGCAAAAACAAATAAATCATCACAGAAAGAGGTAAAAGATTATGGAACTCAGAGGATCAAAAACAGAAGCAAATCTCATGGCTGCATTTGCAGGGGAATCTCAGGCTAGAAACAAATACACATTCTACGCTTCTAAAGCAAAAAAAGAAGGCTTTGAGCAGATTGCTGCCCTGTTTACCGAAACAGCCAACAATGAAAAAGAGCATGCTGAAATTTGGTTTAAGCTCGCCCATGGTATTGGAACAACCTCCGAGAACCTGAAGGATGCTGCTGAAGGCGAGAACTACGAGTGGACTGATATGTACAAAGGCTTTGCCGAAACCGCAAAACAAGAAGGCTTTGACAAAATCGCATTCTTGTTTGAGGCTGTTGGAAAGATTGAAAAAGAGCATGAGGAGAGATACCGTGCACTTCTTTCTAACGTAGAGAGCGACTCTGTATTCAAAAAAGAAGAAGAGATTGTTTGGATTTGCCTAAACTGCGGACACATTCACCGCGGCAAAAACGCACCTGAGTTATGTCCTGTTTGTGACCACCCCAAAGCTTACTTTGCACAAAGAGTAAAAGATTATTAATTCAAAATGTCCTCCTTATTACATAAAAAGGTCTCCCGGCGATTGAGTCGGGAGACCTTTTTTAATACATATTTTAGGCAGGGATAAGACCCATAACCAAGATAACAAGAATGAGCGCAGGGGCAATGTATTTAATACAGACATTGAAAAAGCGCAGAATGTGAAATTTTACACCATGGTGCTGTACTTCAGCCGCCACTTTATCAACACCCCACACATAGCCAACAAAAATACAGATACAAAATGCGCCAATCGGCATGAGAATTTTATCTGTTAAGAAGCCCATAGCATCGAATAGATTCATACCGCCAATCGTGAAACCGGCAAGCGGACCCATAGAAAGCGATGCGAAGATACCGATAACGCCCATGACAAATGCCATTAGCACGGTTGCCTTAATACGGCTCCAGCGAAAGTGATCGATAAAGTAGGCAGCGACAACCTCCAGCAACGCAATTGCCGAGGTAGCGGCGGCAAAAAATACAAGGATGAAGAACAACAGACCGAACACAATGCCAAGCGGCATAGAATCAAACACAGAAGGTAAAGTCTCAAAAATCAAGCCGGGGCCTGCAGTAGGTGCAAAACCAAATGCGAACACCGCAGGAAGAATCGCAAGGCCCGAAAGCACTGCCATTAAGGTATCCAGTCCCACAATCACGAACGCATCCTTTTGCAGGTTGGAATCTTTTTTCAAATAGCTGCCATAGGTGATAGCAATACCAAGCCCCAGGCTCAGGCTGAAAAAGATTTGCCCCATGGCGAGAACCATGACATTGCTGAGTTCACGCAGAGAGCCTATTGCATCGAATTTGGGCACCAGCAAGAATTTTACACCCTCCATGCCGCCGGGCAGGGTAACTGAACGTATGGCTACTACAACAATTAAGATAAAAAGGCAGGGCAGCATAAATTTGCTTGCTTTTTCAATACCCTTGGCAACACCGCCAATTACCACCAATGCACAAAACGCCATAAAGATGATGTGCCATATGGCCGGCTCGAACGCGCTGGAGATAAAGTTACCGAAATACGCAGAAGTATCTGTACCAAAGTTGCCGCCGGTAAGGTAGGCAAAAATATATTTAAGTACCCAGCCGCCTACTACACTGTAGTACGATAGGATAATAAATGCGCAAACACAGCAAAGGACACCCACAAATGTCCACTTTTTGTTCAGCTTTTGAAATGCACCGATGGGGTTGAGCTCTGTTTTTCGGCCAATGCTCATTTCTGCGAGCATAATGGGAACACCGAGAATCAGTGCAAACAGGAAGTAGAATACGATAAAAAAACCACCACCGCTGTTTCCTGCAACATAAGGGAACTTCCATAGGTTTCCGAGGCCGATGGCAGAGCCTGCCGCAGCAAGAATAAACCCGAATGATGAGGTAAATTGACCCCGGTGATGTTTTGGTGACTGGGACATAAAGTATACTCCTTTTCTCTTTTATCAATTAACACATACTTTATAGTTTACTTGATACGGGGCAGAATATCAATGAACATCAAAAATCTTGCAACTATTCCCCATAATTTGGCGTGCGATGTCGATACTTTTCTACACGTTGACGAACATCTTTACAAAATTATGGATATTAGCTAAACTGTTCCTTAATAAGGGAAGGTGCGAAACGATGAAAAAAGAAAAAGTTTTAAAATATCTGCCCCTCATGGCAATGGCGCTTATCATTGTGCTATTTGGTGCAACACTTAAAAAAATTTCCATCCAGAATATTTTAAGCATTACGCCCGACAACTATCTGTTGGCGGCGCTTACTATTTTGGGGCTTTATGCGCTAAAATCGGTGTCGGTGGTGTTTCCGCTGTTGGTGCTGTATATCGCAGTGGGGGCAATATTCCCTATGCTGCCCGCAGTTTTGCTGAACACTGTGGGGCTCTTAATCTGCATTTCAATCCCCTATTTTATCGGACGATTTTCGGGCAGCGAAGCCGTAAGCAAGCTGGTGGAGAAATACCCCAAGGCCCGGCAGATGTCGGAGTATTCATCCAAAAACGCGGTGTTTTTGTCTTATCTGCTGCGGGTTATTAATTTGCTGCCGGGTGACGTGGTGAGTATGGTGCTGGGTGCCTCCGGCATGGAGTTTACCTCCTACACCGTAGGCTCCATGCTTGGGCTGCTGCCGGTGATGATACCCGCGGTGCTGGTGGGGCGCAGCATAGAAAACCCGCTATCGCTTCAGTTTGTTGTGTCGTTTGCAGCAATGATTATAATTTCACTCGGCTCTACCATTTGGTACAACCGCCGTCAAAAAAGAAAAAAGAGGAATGAGCAGTAAGTTTATTTTACGCAGGTGACAGATAAATACGTATAACGGCAATTTATGGGGGTAAAAAAGTTCCTATTTTATGCTTAACATTTGATTATGAGCGTGCAAAAATCGGCTGCAGAATAACATGAAAAAGAGCGATGCCGTTAGGCATCGCTCTTTGCTTTTACTTATTTTAAGTTCTTTGCATTAATGCTTTCGTACTCCGGGGTTTTCTCCACAACACATGCATCCATGAGTGCCTTTACCTCTTCGTTAAGCTTGGTGCCTGCCAGGTTTGCAACAATCTCGGGGGCGATGGTATCTTTGTTTTTATCAAAGTAATCGTCTGCAATCGGTAGGCGCTGAATGATATGCCAGCCAAAGCTGGATTCCACCAAACCGCTGATTTCGTTGTCTTTCAGGGCTTTTGTGCCCTCATAAAACTCGGTAACCATCTGCCCTTCGGGGAAGTAGTAGCCCTCAGGGGAGTTGGCCATGCCGGGGTCTTCGCCGTATTCTTTAATCAGTGCATCAAAATCTTCGCCCGCTTTGGCGCGTTCCAGTGCTTTGTCGGCAGTCTCTTTTTTCTTTGCAATCTCTGCCTCATCGGTAATGCCCTGGGTTTCGATGAGAATGTGCTTTGCACGGAGGTAATTCTCGTTGAAGTAAGCCTTCACCTCGTCATCGGTGGGGGCGAGGCGGCTGTCGGAAGCCGTCATAGCTTTCTGCACCTTGGACTGAAGCACCTGGCTTTCGACAACACTGCGGTACAACTCCTCGGTCAGGAACATCTCTTCGAGTGCTTGTTTATATTTATCCAAACCGCCTGTTTGCTCAATGGCACCGTTAATGTTATCATCTACCGTCTTTTTATCCTCAACGGTTAGTTCAATCTTGTTGTCTTTTGCGTATTTACGCAGAACGCGGTCAAACTTAATTGCTTCCAGCGCCTGCTCTTTGACAGAATTAATCATCTCTTCATCCGCCCAAATGTCGTTCTTGCCCGAATCGGTGGGGGCCATACCGCCAAACATCTGCTCTAGGTACGCTTTCGAAGACAGGAAATAGTAACGGTATTCCTCAAGGGAAATTCCTTCGCCGTTGATTGTTACAATGTTTTCGACCTGAACAGGGTTTCCCTCGCTATCGGTGAGGTAGCTTTCTTTTTTAGGTGCGGAGCTGCAGCCAGCCAGTGCGGCGGCGGACATTGTTACTGCAAGCAGCAACGCAACGGATTTTTTCAAAAAACTCATAGTAGCCTCCAATTGCTATTATTATAAATTATGAGGTTCAACGGATTATAATTATACAGCATGTACACGGTAAAAAGCAAACAAAACAGCCTGCAAAGCAAAAATCTTTACAGGCTGTTCAAATTATGTTTTTAACAAAGCTTACATCATGGGGCGCGCAATTGCTACGCCGCCGCCACCCCCGATAATAACCTTACCGCCGCCGCCGTTTGTAGTGCTGCCACCTGTAGCAGTTCCACCGGAAACAGTATCAGACGAGCTGCTATCCGATTCCGAGGAGGTCTCCTCGTCTGCTGTGCTTTCTGTATCAGTTTCTTCTCCGTCACCGGCTTCAGCGTCGCCTTGTGCGGCTTCAGCGTCGCCTTGTGCGGCTTCTGCTTCTCCTTCTGCGGTTTCAGCGTCGCCCTCTGCCAACTCACCGTTTTCGCCATCCGACATACCTGCCGAAATGCTGCCGTCTACCATCATATCGCCGTTATCTTTTGGTTTTTTGGCGAATGCAAACACAATCAGCGCAACGCTGATAACACCAATTACCATAAAAATAATCTTCTGCTTGGCAGTAAACAGCGCTTTCTTATTGGGGTTTGGATATTTAATCCCCGCATAAATGAAGCCCCCGATTGCACCCAGCGCAACGCCACCTACCAACGTAATCAAAATATATTTGAGCACTGTCACAATGCCCGCGGCACCTGCAGCGCCAGCCATACCCATGGAAGGATCCATAAAAAAATTACTCCTCTCTTTTGCCATACACCGCTGTATGAATTAACAATTTTTATGATACACCATTTGCAAATAGATGGCAAGTCTGCCGCCGGGTATTTAACATTCTGTACACAGAACTATGGCGCACAAAGCTTGCTACAGCCATCCTGTAATATAGTGCAAAAAAAGCTGGAAATTGTTGCAGAGCTATAAAAAAAGCCGTTCGCCGTACAGCGAATGGCTTTTTGCAGCTCCTATGCTATTTGATTTTAGAATAGTATTTATCCTCATAAAAAGCAAACTTTTCGTTGTAGTGCTCGGTTTCACCCTTATGAATTTTGCGGATATACTCATGGCGGTCAAGGTTTCGCTTTTCGCCCTCGTGGCTAATCAGATACACACCGACGTTGGAGCAGTGATCGGAGATACGCTCCAAATTTGCAAGGGTCTCCACAAATGGGAACGCTGCATCCACTGAGCAAAGCCCCTGTTTGAGACGGTCGATATGGCGCGTTTTGAGTGTTTCCTCCATCAGGTCAATGTTTTCTTCCAAAGGTTCAATGTCTAATGTTTTTCTCAAATCGTGCGTTTCGGTTGCATCCGCTGCAATGCCGATGATCTCGCTGACTGCGCTGTTAATCACATCTAGCTCTTTCAGCGCTTTGTCTGAAAAGCTGATGTTCTTTTCGTACAGCGACTGTGCGCATTCCAGAATATTAATGGTATAGTCTCCAATGCGTTCAAACTCGCTTTCAAGCTGTAGCAGCTCGCTTACTTGACGGCTCTCAGGCTCAGTGAGCTCATGCTCGGCAAGCTTGAGCATGTAAGGGTAAAGCAGATCTTCCATTTTATCAATTAGGTTTTCGTTTTCTTTAATGCGCTCCACCGTTTTTGCATCAAACTTGTGGAATAAGGTGCAGCATTCGTTGAAATTTTTGCGGGCAAGCTTTGCCATGTGAATTACAGTGTTGCGTGCCTGATTGATTGCGAGGCCCGGAGAAACCATAAAGCGCTCATCCAGAATATTAACCTCGTCTTCTGATGCGTCACCCTGCTTGCTGCGCACAGTCCAGCAGGCAAGTTTCTCTAAAAGGCGGGTAAACGGCATAAACAAAAGCGTTACAGTAATGTTAAAAATGGTATGGAAGTTTGCAATACCGCCGCGCCCGATGGGTTGATCCCAGAACGAGAACCCAATGGTGTATTGAATGCTGTAGGTGGCAACTAAAAAGATAGCGGTACCGATGAGATTGAAGTAGAGATGCACCATAGCGGTACGCTTTGCGTTTTTGTTTGCACCAATGCTGGCCAGCATTGGTGTGATGCAGGTACCGATATTCTGCCCCATAATAATGGGAAACGCTGCGGAACAGGTGATGATGCCTGTAGAGCTGAGTGCCTGCAGAATACCGACCGATGCCGAAGAGGACTGGATGATTGCAGTAACCAAAGCACCTACCAGCACACCAACAATCGGGTTGGAGAGTGTTGCAAACATTTCTGCGAACTGAGGAAGATCGCTGAGGGGGCGAACTGCCGCCTCCATATTGAACATTCCGGTAAACAGAATGCCAAAGCCGATGAGAATCTGCCCCCAATCCTTTTTGCTTGCTTTTTTTGAGGTCATGAGCAAAACAATGCCTACAATTGCAATCATTGGGGCAAGGCTTGTGGGCTTCAAAAGTTGTATAAAGAAATTGCTGCTATCGAGATCGGATAGCCGGAGGATGTGCGCGGTGATTGTGGTACCAATATTGGCACCCATAATTACGCCAATGGCCTGACGCAGCTTTAGAATGCCTGCGTTGACAAGGCCTACCACAATAACGGTGGTTGCCGATGAACTTTGTACCGCCGCAGTGACCAATGCACCTAAAAGAACACTCTTTACAACGTTATTGGTAAGCTTCTGCAGGGTTTTCTCCATACGTCCGCCCGAAAGCTTCTCAAGTCCGCTACCCAGCAAATTCATGCCGTACAAGAATAGTGCCAGGCCACCCAGCAAATTTACAACTCCAAAAAAACCGAATGTCATAGTTTTCCTCCTAAACGAAACTTTCTTTTTTCGTTTTATAAAAATTTTACGCTTAGTTTCAAGTATAACATTATTTCGACAAGTTTGTACAGAGTGTTACATGAAATACTCTATGGATATTTTAACCGAATTACTATAAACATATCGTGCTATTTTATAAGATGTAGTTATTTGGATATAAAAAGTCCGCCAGAGTGTAAATAACCCCTCTGGCGGAACCATTATTTTTATTATTTTAGCAATAATTCCTAAAAAATACAAAATCTGTACACATTTGTGCGTTATCATAAAACCATAGCAGTTAGCCCTCGTTAAACAGTGCAAACTCGAAGCCGTTGCTGCGCAGAGTATCGATTGCATTTGGCAGAGCAGCTGTATTTGCACTCGAAACGGCATGCAGCAGGTAAATTGCACCGTCGTGTGCTGCATCTACGATGCGCTTATAGGCATCTTCGGTGGCTGGTTGCTTTTCAGGATCCCAGTCGTTATAGGCAAAACTCCAAAAAAGCTGCTTGTAGCCCATTTTGCCAACGAGTGCAAGAGTTTGCTCGCTGAAAGCACCTTCCGGGTAACGGAACAAGCTCATGTCATAATTGTAGGTTTCCTTCATATAGTTGTGCAGGCTCATAATATCATTTTGCGCAGCGTCGAGCGGCAGGGTGGTAAAGTTAGGGTGCTTATCGCTGTGGTTACCCACAACATGCCCCTCGTCAATCATACGCTGGATCAGTTCAGGGTTGGTTTTGGCATAATGCTTGGTGACAAAAAACACAGCAGGCACCTTTTTATCCTTAAGTACATCCAGTATCTTTGAGGTGTAGCCGTTTTCATAGCCCTCATCAAAGGTTAAGTAAATTTTGCCTTTTTCGTTGCCAATGAAATAAGCGTTGTGTTTACCGTATTTTTCTTGCAATCCAATGCAGTCGGTTGGGCGGTTGCTCTCATCTTTATGCCGACCCGGCCCCCAAGTAACCTGTTTCCCGTCTAAAGCACCGATTTCAGAGAAATCGGTGCTCAAGGTGGGGATCATGGACGAAGTTGTTTCTGAATGGCTGCTGGAACTTGTGCCGGGTTTAGACGGCAATACGCTGCCTTCACTACTGGTGACAGGAGGAACAGATGAAACAGACGGAATAGACGAAGTAGTACCCGGTACCGATGGTGCTATAGACGAACTGCCTGTGTTATTGCATGCGGTACAGCCGGTGAGCGCTACCATTGCCAACATTGCCGAGAGAATCAGCGCGGTTTTTAAAAACTTCATTAATATATACCTCCAAGTACAATTCCTGTCGGAATTAGGGCAAACTATTCTTATAAATTTTGTTTATAGCTATAGTTTACCACTTTATTCGACGAAATAAATGAAGAAATCATAAAATTTCAACCTTATTTCACAACTAGTATGTGCAGGATTGTCTGAATAATCATGCTCGGAGAGAGGTATATTTTAGAAATATAATAAAAAAATAAATATATTACATTTAGGAGGCTTTATTATGGATTACCCATTTCGAATTGCAGATGTACGCGGCAGAGAGATTTTAGATTCACGTGGCAACCCTACGGTTGAGGCGCAGGTTCGGCTCGCTTGTGGTTCAAAAGGTGTAGCAAGCGTGCCATCCGGTGCATCCACCGGTATTTTTGAGGCGCACGAACTGCGCGACGGTGATAAAAACCGTTACGGCGGTAAGGGAGTGCAACAGGCGGTCACCAACATCAACCAGACGATTGCACAGGAGCTTGTAGGCCTAGATGGCGCAAACCAGACGCTCATCGACAACACGCTAAACGCGCTGGATGGCTCGGAAAACAAACAGAACCTTGGCGCAAACGCCATGCTTGCGGTGTCGCTGGCAACGGCAAAGGCGGCTGCTTCGGCGGTAAACCTGCCGTTGTACCGTTATATCGGTGGCGCAAATGCACGTACGTTGCCGGTTCCCATGATGAATATTTTAAACGGTGGCGCGCATGCAGCCAACAACATTGATATTCAAGAGTTTATGATTCTGCCCGTTGGTGCCTGCTGCTTTACCGAGGCTGTGCGCTGGTGTGTTGAAATTTACCACACCTTAGGCGGCATTTTAAAAAGCAGGGGGCTTGCAACGGCGGTTGGCGATGAGGGCGGATTTGCACCCGATCTTGCAAGTGACGAAGAAGCGATTCAGCTTATTATACAAGCTGTAGAAAAAGCTGGGTACAATACAGAAGACCAGATTAAAATTGGCTTGGACGCCGCAAGCAGCGAATGGTACCAGAGTGGTGTTTATACTCTGCCCAAAGCGCAAAAAACGTTACAGCGAGAGGAACTGGTGGCACACTGGGAGGATCTCACCGCCAAGTATCCGATTATCACCATTGAGGACGGTGTAGGCGAAGAGGACTGGCAGGGCTGGATTCAGCTCACCGAGCGCCTTGGGCACCGTGTACAGCTGGTGGGTGACGACCTGTTTGTGACCAACACCAAGCGCCTGAAAGAGGGCATTAATCTGGGTGCTGCAAACTCAATTTTGATTAAAGTAAACCAGATTGGTACTCTTACCGAAACTCTGCAGGCGATTGAGACAGCGAAAAAAGCGGGCTATACCGCTATTATTTCGCATCGTTCGGGTGAAACCGAGGATACCACCATTGCGGACCTTGCAGTGGCAACCGGTGTGGGACAAATCAAAACCGGTGCACCCTGCCGTACCGACCGTGTGGCAAAGTACAACCGGCTGCTGCGCATTGAAGAACACCTGCGTGCCACATCCGAATATGCGGGTAAAGATGCATTTCATATTAAGCTGTAAAATTTGCAATTGCTGTTTCGTGTAAATTTTTATTGTATTGCTGTATAGCAGCTGTACTAATTGATAAGCGTTGTGCCGTTTAAGGCATATAAAAGCCCCGCCGCACGCTGTGCGACGGGGTTTTATCTTCCTCAACGGATAAGGCGGGATAGGGGGCTTGACGGAGCTGCTGCTAGAGGAATAGCAGGGGTTCTCCCCCCACCGCTCATCCGCGAGGCAACAAAAAAAGTGCGGTATGGAGTATTTCCATACAACACCATAAATCAAGTGCAAAATGCATTTATACGCTTTACAAGGCATGCTCGTTCGACGTATAATAGTAATGCAAATGTGCGGCTTGCCGTTGTGTATGGAGGGCTGTTCTCCGTATATAGGGTACAGGATGTTGCCGCATCTTGTACCTGCTTTGCACTTACTGCGCCTCTGAGCCTATTATATGGCGAAAGATGGAAAAAATCAAGAGACAAAAAGTATAATTTTGTAAAAGGAGACAGATGACCATGATGAAACTTGGCTTACATTCCGCTATTCTGCCCGACAAAACCTTTGAGGAATTAATTGATTATGCTGCATCTGTTGGTTTTGAATGTGTTGAGGTTTGCTGCTGGCCCGTGGGTAAAGCAACCAGGCGTTATGCCGGGGTCACCCACATCAATATCTCTGAGCTGGATGATGCAAAAATCAAGTATTATCAGGATTATGCCGCTGCAAAAGGCGTAAGTATTGCTACCCTCGGCTACTACCCAAATGCGCTGGACTGTAACAAAGAGGCTGCAGAAGTTGCCATAGAGCATATTAAAAATTTAATTGTCGCATCTGCTAAGATGGGCGTAAATATGATCTCCACCTTTATTGGTAAGGACAAAACTAAGACCGTAGAAGAGAACCTTGAGCTGTACAAAGAGGTTTGGACACCGATTGTAAAGCTTGCTGAAGAGCATGGCGTGAAAATTGCCATAGAAAACTGCCCGATGCTTTACACCAAGGATGAATGGCCGGGCGGCGTGAATCTTGCATCCACCCCGTACATATGGCGTAAGATGTTCGAGCTCATCCGCAGTGATAATCTGGGCCTTGCATACGATCCGTCGCACCCCTACCTGCTGCAGATGGATGTCAATAAGCCCTTATATGAGTTTAAGGATAAGATTTTTCATGTTCACTTCAAGGACATTAAGATTTACCAGGACAAGCTGAACGAGTACGGCTATTTTGCTTATCCGTCGCTGTGGCATTCACCCAAGCTGCCGGGGCTGGGCGGGGTGAACTTCCCTGCGTTTATTTCTGCTCTCAACGATATCCGCTACACCGGCCCCGCCGTGATTGAGGTGGAGGACAAGGCGTTCGAGGCATGTGAGAGCGACGTAAAGGCCGGAATCGAACGCAGCTACCGTTATCTGCGCACTTTGATGTAAAAAGCAGGCTTGATGATTTTCGCCTTGTAAGGAAAGAAGGTTTTTGTATGGCATACGAATGGCTGGATCAATATTGCTTAGAAAAGCAAGGGGTCACGAAAGATTATCAAAATGACTGGCAAGCAACAAGATATTTTATTGGTGGCAAGATGTTTGCCATGCAGGGCGGAGATAAAACCGGAAAACCGATTTTTACAATGAAATTAGAACCGTTATTCGGCGACTTATTGCGCAAGCAATATGAAGATATTGTACCGGGCTACTATATGAATAAGCAGCACTGGAGCTCCCTCTATCTGAACGGGAATGTCCCCGATGATGTAGTCAGAGATATAGTCGATAAAGCTTATTTTGTTGTTCTGCATTCATTGACGAAAAAGGCTCAAAAAGAAATAGAACAAACAAACTGTAACGAATAAGCCGGATAATAAATAAGGGCAGCTATTTCATTTTTGAAATAGCTGCCCTTAAAACGTCCTTACCTAAGGCGTGGTATGTAGGCATCTTTTTTCGCTATTCAATCAACAGGTGGGAGTAGATGAGGTCGGCAACAGCGCTTTCGGTGTGGTGCGCGACTATAACCTGAGCAAGATCTTTCACTACCTGCCGCGCGTTGGAGGGGGCTGCACCAAAGCCAACCTCTTCTAGCATGGTGATGTCGTTATCGAAGTCGCCGATGGCGGCTGTCTGGGCAAGGTCGCCCCCAAGGTTTTCGCTGATCCACTGCAGGGCGTGCCCCTTGGATGCGTCATCCGGAAGAACCTCGAGGTAAAACGGAGCAGAGAAGCAGGTTGAAATCCCACGAATTCCTGCTAGGTGCAGTGCAGCTTCCACCTCAAGCAGGCGGTCATGCTCGCCGTAAAACAGCACTTTAAAGCAGTCACCGCAGCTATCAAGCGTGGCAAATTCGTATTTCTGATTCTCGGCGATAATGTAAATATCCATTTCGCAATCGGGGTTGACCAGCTGCATAGGTCTGCCGTCACAAATTTCGGCGCACACAGTGGGGTAAATTTGTATTGCAGTGGTCACAATACGGCGCATAGTCTCCTCTGGAATGCACCATTTGTGCAGATAGGTACGGGTTTTAAAGTCGTACACCGCCGCACCATTGTAAATAATACCGGGCATAGTGAGCGGAACATCGGTAAGGTAGGGCAGCGCAAGCTCTGCCGAGCGCCCGGTTGCAATGGAAAACTCGCCACCCTGTGAAATAAACTCTTTGATGGCATTGATGTTCGGCTGGGAAACTGTTTTGTCGTTGCCAATCAGCGTGCCATCCATGTCGCTGTAGAGATATTTTTTTAAAAGTGCCATGTTATCCTCCAAAAAAATAAAGCCGCCGAGACTCTCGACGGCTTTTTATTTGTAAAAGTGCAAAAGATGTGAGATTCCTTGGTAAGCGTAATACGGAAGTTTCGTATCAATATTTAGAATTCCAATTTGGACTCAATGAATGCGGCAAGCTCGCCAATGGCGACGCGCTGCTGCTCCATGGTGTCGCGGTCACGTACCGTGACGCAGCCGTCGTTTTCAGAATCAAAGTCATAGGTGATGCAGAAAGGGGTACCAATCTCATCCTGTCTGCGGTAGCGTTTGCCGATTGAGCCGGCATCGTCGTAATCGACCATAAACTTTTTGGAAAGATCGTGGAACACCTTGGTGGCATTTTCGTTGAGTTTTTTGGAAAGCGGCAGAACGCACGCCTTGAAAGGCGCTAGCGCAGGGTGCAGACGCATGACAACGCGGGTGTCTTTTTCATCAATCTGCTCCTCGTCATAGGCTTCGCAAAGGAATGCAAGCACAACGCGGTCTGCGCCAAGAGAGGGCTCAACCACATAGGGAACATATTTTTCGTTGGTTTCGGGGTCGAAATACTCCATGCTCTTGCCGGAATGCTCCTGATGCTGTGACAGGTCGTAGTTGGTTCTATCTGCAATGCCCCACAGCTCGCCCCAGCCAAACGGGAACACAAACTCAATATCGGTGGTAGCCTTGGAGTAGAACGAAAGTTCCTCAGGTGCATGGTCGCGCATGCGAAGGTTTTCCTCTTTAATGCCGAGGCTCAGCAGCCAGTTGTGGCAATAGTCCTTCCAGTAGTAGAACCAGTCGAGGTCGGTATCGGGTTTGCAGAAGAACTCCAGCTCCATCTGCTCAAATTCACGAGTTCTGAACACAAAGTTACCGGGGGTAATTTCGTTGCGGAAGCTTTTACCGATTTGTGCAACACCAAACGGAAGCTTGCGACGGGTGGTGCGCTGCACGTTGTTGAAGTTTACAAAAATACCCTGCGCAGTTTCGGGGCGGAGATAGATTTCATTTTTGCTCTCTTCGGTGATGCCTTGGAAGGTTTTGAACATCAGGTTAAATTTGCGGATGTCGGTAAAGTTCTGGCTGCCGCAATCGGGGCATTTCACAGCATTGTCGATAACAAATTGTTTCATCCTCTCGAAATCCCAGCCCTCGGGTGAAACGCCGGTCTGGTCCTCGATCAGCTTGTCTGCGCGGTGGCGTGTTTTGCAATCCTTACAATCCATCAAAGGGTCAGAGAAACCGCCTACATGGCCGGATGCCACCCATACCTGCGGGTTCATTAAAATAGCACAATCCAGACCCACGTTGTAGGGGCTTTCCTGTACAAATTTCTTCCACCATGCTTTTTTTACGTTATTTTTAAACTCAACACCGAGCGGGCCGTAATCCCATGTGTTGGAAAGTCCGCCGTAGATTTCGGAACCGGAATATACAAAACCTCGACCCTTACAAAGGGCAACGATTTTATCCATAGTTTTTTCTGAATTCTTCAGCATCGGGGGTTCCTCCGTTCTGCCGTTTCACGGCACAATATTCACAGATTATGGGTTGTACTTTATAAATCTGTCTTACCGTTCTATTTTAAATGTGTTGCTGCTATAAGTCAAGCAAAAACCCCTTTTGTATAAGCGCTTTTAAAAAAATAGTTTTTATTTTAGTTGACAGAAGGTAAAAACTATAATATAATGTTCTCTGCACTGTTAAATTAAGTCGCTTGTGTCGATTGCGCAAATTCATCTGCTATGATAGCAACAGAAATTATTGACGCGGGCAGGTACAACCTAATTCCCCGGTGCAACGACGAGGCGTAGCTCAGTTTGGTAGAGTGCTTGGTTTGGGACCAAGATGCCGCAGGTTCGAGTCCTGTCGCCTCGACCATAACTTCATCCTAAAGGTTATTGACTTGCTGCGGCAGGGCGAGAACCTGGATTGGAATGAAGCAGACGAAAAGACCCCCTTTTGATTTTTTAGATGGTTTGCTCTTTTTATTTAACGGTAAAAATGTGTTGACAAATGCAATTAAACGTGATAATATGTTAGAGCGTCGAAAATACGCTGGTGTAGCTCAGCTGGTAGAGCAGCTGATTTGTAATCAGCAGGTCGGGGGTTCGAATCCGTCCACCAGCTCCATTTTTTTCGCATCTTATACAACTGAATAAGGGAGAGTTCCCGAGTGGCCAAAGGGGGCAGACTGTAAATCTGTTGCGAATCGCTTCGATGGTTCGAATCCATCCTCTCCCACCAGCATAAAAAGTCTATGGTTTCATAGGCTTTTTTGTGTTGTTACAAAGCATAACCAGCTAGAGCAGAATACTGTTTTAAAGGAACTCATTTTACTGGTAGCATGAATGGTTGGCTTATAGGAGATGTAAAAAATATGACGTTAACAGCGTCATTTAAATAAAATAACTAATTTATGAGATGCTTGACTTCCATACACGATTCAGATAATATTTACTTTATCAGCTCGGAAAGAATGTGGTTATTGAATGGAAAGGCTTAGCGACATTTATTATGGTCTAGTAACTGGTTACTTGTTATCGGTTTTTTTTATGGTATATATCGTACGATTAAGCGCTTGTTTAAAAAATAGTGGTTTATCCAGCAGAGTTGAACATAATGAGCTTTGGACGATAATCAATTCAATAGAACAGGAACGCCCATCCCTCCAAATGCCGCAAGAAAATACGCATAGATACACTTAAAACGGACCACCGGAATTTGATAGCTCCGGTGGTCTTGTTTAGTTGGTCGTTAAATGCGCTAAACCATACCGACGGTAAGAAGGATATTACTGTTGCTGCCTTACTTTAGTTGCAATTAAATACGAATAGGTGTGTTTTTCTGCTCAAGAAAGCAATTTGCACCAATTTTACCTATACATAAGCGTGTTTTGTATGGACAACGCTCTCTGATTTTCATATACTAAAGTTGTTGAGAATGGAGGTAGCAAAGCATATGAAGAGGCTTTGGAAGAAATGGCAGCAGAAAACCAGCTTTCTGCTGCCCCGCTTAAAATGGAACAGCCTGTTTATTTTAATTGCGGCGACCACAACTGTGATAGCGGTAATTGCAATGCTGTTGATTGTATATGTAATGAACCGTCGGTTTGATGAATCGATAGACCGTACCCTACAGCAAAACAACACACAACTTGTAGACAATGTGGCAACCAGCATTGATAGCTACATTGCGGAGATGATTTCCGTATCCGACACAATATCCAAGCTGCTCAGTGACAACAATGTGAACAGCGTATTTCAAAATTACCATTTTGTGTTGCGTGATGATATTGATACAATCGCTGTATTTGATGAGCAGGGACAACTTGTTATGAAAACAGACCAGCGCCCGTTAAAAGAGCATGTAGATGTAAAAAAGCAGACTTGGTTTCGCAGTATAGCACCGGGCAGCCGAATATACACACTAACCGAGCCCCATGTGCAGCGGCTTTATGGGGGGGAGTATCGTTGGGTTATTTCTCTGAGCAAGGGCATTGAATGGGAAGACGAACGAGGCAAACATCGGGGCGTTATGTTGGTTGATATGAACTTTAACAATATTAAGGAGCTTTGTTCCAAAGAGCTAGGTGAGAACGGCTATCTTTATATTGTAGGGGCGAACGATAAGTTAATTTATCATCCCAGACAGCAAATGATTTACGCAGGCATTTCAGACAGCTCAATACCAATTGCCTATAACCTTACCGAGGGTAACTCCGTCGTTCCGCAAGACGATGGTGAAAGGATGCTTGTAACTGTAAAAAAACTAAAAAACACAGATTGGAAAATTGCAGGCGTTTGCTCCATGAACGGGTTGCTTACCTTTGATGGCGAACTGCGTAATTTTATCACGTTAGTTGTTGTGTGTGCTGCAATTGTAATTATTGCGCTGTCGGTATTTGTATCGTTCTTAATCAGCAACCCTCTGCTTCGTTTGATGCACCTGATGGGACGTGTGGAAGCGGGGGAACTGAGTGCTTTTTCTACCGTACGCAGTGTTTACGAAGTTAATGAGTTATCCACGTCCTTTAACCAGATGGTTTATAAGATTAAGCAACTGATGGAGCAGGTGATACAGGAACAAAAACAGCTGCGCAAAAGCGAGATGAATACGTTGCATGCCCAGATTAATCCGCACTTTCTGTACAACACCCTAGACTCTATCGTGTGGATGGCAGAAAGCGGAGACCAACAGAGCGTGGTAAAGATGATTACCGCTTTGGCACAATTTTTTAGGCTTTCGCTTAGTGGGGGCAGCCACACCATCTCCGTTGGGGATGAACTAAGCCATGCGGAAAATTATCTGGTAATACAGAAAATGCGCTATGATGACCAGTTCTCTTATACCATTATGGCTGACGACAAGGTAAAAAGTTACAAAACCCTAAAAATTATGCTTCAACCAATTATTGAAAATGCCGTTATTCATGGAGTCGGCAACCTGCCTCACCCGGGTATCATTGATATCCGCGCTGAGATTAAGAATGACAAATTGGTTTACACTGTACGCGATAACGGCTTTGGCATCAAACCCGAAAAACTGGAACATGTTTTGGATATAGGCTGCTCATCTAAATCACGAGTTGGTATTAAAAATGTGCATCAGCGTATTCAGCTTATGTATGGAAGCGACTATGGCCTACAATTCAAAAGTGAGCCGGACGAAGGGACAGAAGTGAGTATTCTGCTGCCGTTGGTTGAGGCGTAAGGGGGGGAACAAAATGATAAGGCGAATTTTGGCTATACTTTGGGCAATGCTGATAGTGTTTACCCTTGCTTCCTGCAGCACTGTAAAGAAAGAGTATCAGGTTGACCTGATTGTAAAATCAACCAACTCCGACTTTTGGGACAGTGTCTATGACGGGGCGAAAGCAGCTGGGGCAAAATACAACATTAATTTGCGGTTTCTTGGCCCTGATGAGGAGAAGAATTACCGCAATCAAGTTCGTATTATTGAGCAAAGCGTAACACGTAAGCCAGACGCTATAATTTTGGCCGCCGCAGATTATGCTATGATGGCAGAACCAATGGAAAGCGTCGTCGATGCGGGTATACCCGTAATCATGCTGGATTCCGCTGTGGACAGCGACCGATGGAAATCATTTGTATCCACCGATAATATCAAAGCAGGTGCCGTTCTGGCTGCCGAAGTGGCAGAGCGGGTAAAAACGAGTGACGCTAAAATTGGGGTGGTAAGTTTTGTAAAAAACTCCTCGCCATCAAAAGAGCGCTATGCAGGTTTTACCGATTATATAACGCAAAATACCGATATGAGCATTGTTAACACTGTTTATTGTGACTCTGATATCGATTTAGCCAAGGAGCTTACGCTTGAAATGATAAAAAACTACCCTGACATGACTGTAATTGCAGGGTTGAACGCACAAGCAGCAACCGGTGCTGCCCGTGCACTTGCAGAACTTGGGCGCGAAGATGTTTTTTTGGCGGCAATCGACTGCACTGTAGAACAAGCCGAGTATATGGAAGAGAATATTTTAAAGGTTGCTGTTTTGCAGAACCCTTACCTGATGGGATATTTTAGCGTACAGGCTACTTACAAGATACTTAAAAATGAACGGGTAGAAAGAAATATTGATACAGCCGTTTGTGTGGTTGATAAGGAAAACATGTTTTCGGAAGAGGTGCAGCAGCTAATTTTTCCATTCTATTAAAAATAGATCAAATTACTTTATTGTACGATTGTACAATAGAAAAACCCCCATAGCACAAATAAAGTGCTATGGGGGTTTGCATTTTTAGGTTGTTTCAGATGAAATTCTAAGCGGTTTTCTTGGCAGTCTGCAATCTGCTTGCTTTTCAAAAGCTGCGTAATTCCCTTTGCAGGGAGATATATTTTGAAACAAATCATAAAAAAATGTCGAAGTAAAAATCGTATTTTACCTCATTACAGTAATTTTTTATATTCTTATCGCCCTGAGACTTTGCTATGATATATCCATAGAGCGAAACGTTTCGCAAAACAGCAAAAGGGGTGAGCGTGATGTCAGAACTGCTTAAGATGTGCAACATCTCAAAGGTTTTTCCGGGTGTTAAGGCTTTAAGCGATGTCAGTCTGACTTTATATCCCGGCGAAGTTCACGCGTTGTGCGGTGAAAATGGCGCTGGTAAATCCACATTAATGAAAGTGCTTTCAGGTGTTTATCAGGCAGATGAGGGCGAAATCTACATCAATGGAGAAAAAGTAACGATTGAAAATACCAAAAAAGCTCAGCAACTGGGTATTAGTATTATTTTCCAGGAGTTTAATCTTTGCTCTCATTTGACCGTAGCGGATAACATTTGGCTGGATCGGCAACCCAAAAAAGGTGCGTTTGTAAACGACAAAAAACTGATTGAACAAACACAAGAGATTTTAAACGAACTCGGGCTTTCCATCAATCCCAAAGCACGTATTCGTACACTCAGCGTAGCGGAGCAGCAAATGGTAGAGATTGCAAAGGCTATTTCTTTTAACTCAAAAATTCTCGTTTTAGATGAGCCGACAGCTGCGCTTACTGATTCGGAAATAGAGAGATTGTTTGCAATTATCCATAAGCTAAAGAAAAAAGGCGTGGGAATGATTTATATTTCTCACCGGCTTGAAGAGCTTTCTCGAATTACAGACCGTGTCTCGGTTATACGCGACGGCCAGTACATAGGCACTGAAAATTATGCAGATGTAACAATTGACCGTTTGGTGCAGATGATGGTGGGGCGTGAACTGAGTGCGAAGTTCCCTATTTATCAACGTGAAATAGGCGAAGTGCTGTTTGAAGCCAGAAACATTGTAAGCAGCAAGGTGAATGTAGAAAACATTAAGGTGCGTGCCGGTGAAATTGTGGGTATTGCCGGGCTTATGGGCGCAGGGCGTACCGAACTTGCAAAGGCTATTTTTGGTGCTGATAAAACATTAAGCAAAGAGATTTTTATTGAGGGTAAGGCCGTTACAATCAACTCCATAACCGCAGCCATTAAAAACGGAATTGGATATATCACAGAAGACCGCAAGAAAGATGGCTTGGCGCTGAATATGACGGTGGAACGCAATATCAATTTGGCACATATCCCCAATCTGTGCAAAAACGGCTTTGTAAATACAACCGAAGCAGAGAAAAACGCGCTGGAATATATTGAGAGTTTGCGCATTAAAACCCCAAGCATGCGTCAAAAAGTAACCAATCTTTCAGGGGGCAATCAGCAAAAAATTGTTTTAGCCAAATGGCTGTGCAACGACATTAAAGTGCTTATTTTTGATGAACCCACTCGAGGCATTGATGTGGCTGCAAAATATGAGGTTTATGAACTCATGAACAGGCTGAGCGACAATGGAGTTGCCATTATTATGATTTCGTCTGATCTGCCGGAAATTCTCGGTATGAGCGACCGCATTTTGGTTATGCACGGTGGCTCCATAAACGGCGAGCTCAGCCGAGAAGAAGCAACACAAGAAAAAATTCTGCGCTACGCGGCAGGGCTGCAAATTGAAGATAGAAAGGGTGCTTGATATGTCTGCTCCATTAAAATATTCAACAAAAAAACCAGAAGCAAGGCTACAGACCGGCAAGAATGAGTTTTTGCAAAAGTTTTTGGTATTTGGTGTCTTAATCGCTCTTATTATTTTATTCGGTATTCTCACCCAAGGGAGCTTTCTGAAACTTGATAACCTGCTTACCATTGCGCTGCAGGTAACACCTTACGCAGTACTGGGCTTTGGGCTTACGTTTGTACTAATTACCGGTGGAACGGATCTTTCAGCCGGCTCGGTAGTTGGGTTTGGGGGTATTGTGTGCGCAAAAGCACTGTCAATGGGGCTTGGCATCCCCCTTGCCATCGCTTCAGGCTTATTGGCAGGTTCACTGGCAGGCTTAATCAACGGCTTGTTCGTCACAAAATTAAACGTTACGCCGTTCATCGCTACGCTGGGTACACAATACGCATTTCGCGGGCTTACCCAATTGGTTGGCCAAGGCAAGCCTGTTTCGGTGCAGGCATTGGAGAATAAAGAAATTGTGGCGTCGTTTAAATTTATTGGCGGCGGTACTATTTTCGGCAACATCCCCTTTCCCACAATCATTATGCTCACTGCAGCTATCATACTTGGTATTATTCTGTCCAGAACAGGCTTTGGGCGAAGATTGTATGCCACCGGTTCCAACGAGGAGGCAGCAAAGCTTTCGGGCGTCAACACCGTCCGCACAAAGCTTACGGCGTATGTCATCTGTGGTGCGACAGCGGCTACTGCAGGTATTCTTTTGGCTGCGCGGCTTGCCTCTGCGCAATCCAATGCAGGTACCGGCTATGAGCTTGAGGGCATTGCGGCAGCAGTTATCGGCGGAACCTCTGTAATGGGTGGTGAAGGCGGAATTCTCGGTACCATAATTGGCGCATTTGTAATGGGTGTATTGCGCAACGGTTTAAATCTTTTAAAGGTAGATGCTTTTGTGCAGATGGTTATTATCGGTACCATTATCGTCATCGGAGTTTGGTACGACACCAAACGAAGAAAAAAACAAGGTTTTTAATCGTCGCAAACCGCAAAAAGCGGTTCATTTATATGCAAAGTTACCAAATAAAAAGGAGTTGTACTTATGAAAAAGACAATTGGTATCCTCTTGGCATTGGTTCTTGTTGTATCTATGTTTGCCGGATGCGGCAGCAGCCCGGCCCCCAGTTCGGCGGCACCGGCAGAATCATCTTCTAAAGCGTCTGTAGAAGCATCCTCTGAAGCTCCGGAAAAAGAGATCATTAAAATTGCTCTTGTAACAAAAATGGTGGATTCTCCTTACTGGCAAACCGTCAAAAAAGCAGCAGAGGAAAAAGCCAAAGAGCTGGGTAATGTCGAAATTACCCACCTTGGGCCACCGACAGAAGCCGATATTGATAAACAGGTACAGATTATTGAAACTTGCATCAACGACGATTACGACGGAATTATCCTTGCGGCTTGCGACAAAGATGCTCTGATTGCTCCCGTGCAAAAGGCTAAAGACGCCAATATTCCTGTTGTAATGATCGATTCCGGTATCTCTGAACCTGTTTATGACGCTTTTCTTGCCACAAACAACGTACAGGCCGGTGCAGAATGTGCCAAGCTAATGGCAAACTTGATTGGTGACAAGGGTAAAATTGCAATTGTAAACTTTGCAGCAGGTACCCAAACCGCCATTGACCGTGAAACAGGGTTTACAGAAGAAATTAAAAACAACCATAAAGACATTGAAATTGTAGGCGTGCAGTACTGCGATTCAGACCCAATAAAAGCTGCTAACCAGGCAACAGACTTTATTACCGCTAACCCTGATCTCAAAGGCATTTGGGGCGCAAATGACCAATCTGCGGTAGGCGTTGCTCAGGCAGTAACCGAAAAAGGCAAAGGCGACAGCATTATGGTTGTAGGCTTCGATAACTCTGATGACATCAAAGCAGGGTTAAAGGCAGGAACCATCAAAGGTACAGCTGTGCAGATGCCAACCATGATGGGCTCTATGGGCGTGCAGATAGTTCTCGACATTCTTGCAGGCAAAGCTCCGGCTCAAAAAGATGTTGACACCGGTGTTACTATGATTACCGTTGATAACTATACAAGTCCGGCTATGGAGAGCATTCTGAACCAGTAATTACTTTTGACTTTGCTTCATCTTCGTAAAGCACCAAAAGTCTGCGGTGGCCTGCCGCAGACTTTGTTCTGCTATTCTGATTAATTTGGTGATTTTTGTATAAGAATCAGCTATAATCAGAGTAACTAATAATTAGGGGGCGGACATGATGTACAAACTGATTTTTGCCGATGATGAAGCACCGGTTCGCAGAAACATAGCCAAATTAATTCCGTGGAACAAATTTGGCTTTGAACTAATTGGGTGCTGTGCAAATGGCCATGAAGTTTTGGATTTAGTGGAAAAAGACCCTCCGGATTTGTTAATTACCGATATCAATATGCCTTTTGTAAGCGGGATTGATGTAGCACACGAGCTAAGGCGTGATTTCCCGACGGTAAAGGTAATTTTTTTAACAGGCTACAACGATTTTAATTATGCTCAGCAAGCAATTGATCTCAACGTTTTAAAATATGTTTTGAAGCCGGTAAGCGCGCAAAACCTCTCAGAATGCCTACAGGAAGTAAAGCGAATGCTTGACGCAGAATATCAGCGAAACTACGACCGAACCAGGCTTGAAGATTTTTACCGGCAGAATGAGTCCATAATGCAAATGGTATTATTATCTGCTTTGGTTACAACGGGTATTTCCAACGCCGAGGCGAAGAAAAAAGCGGAGCTGTTAGGGCTGCATTATCTTATGGGAGACCTATTTCAGGTCGCTGTACTGACAGAAGACGGAATACGCAGCGAACAGTGGACAGATGATTCGGTAGATTTAATGAATTTTGCTGTTTACAACATTGCAAAAGAGATTTTGGAACGTGAAAGCGTGGGCTCTGCTATTTTTAACGGTAGCGGCGTGACTGCTATTTTGGGTAAAGACGCTGAGACAGAAATAGAGGAGTGGCAGGAAAAAGTAGCCTATGCGTTACAGGAGATACGCGAAGCAATCGAAAAGCATATGAAGTTTACCATTACCATAGGGGTGGGAAATATCTGCAAAGAATATAGCTCTGTGCATGTTTCTTACGATGAGGCGATTTCTGCACTGGGGTATCGTTGGGCGGTCGGCACCAACAAGGTTATTTTTATAACCGATGTTGAACCTCAACGGCATACCACACTTGTTTTTGATAAGGAAAAGGAACAGCAGCTGTTGGATTGCATGAAGACAAATAACCCTAAGAAGTTGGAAATAACTGTGGACAATCTGTTGCTGGAAGCTGCAAAATTTATGAGCATTGAGTCGCTTCGTGCTTATATCAGTACAATTATTTTTTGTGTGGTGCGAGAAGCAGACAACATCCGTCTTGATACAAAGCAGCTGCTGGAGCTGGGCGATATCCGCAAGGTTTTGGAATGCGACAATGTAGAAGAAATGCGAAAAGTTTTACTGAATGTTTGCATTTGTATGATGAAGTGCATTTCGCAGAACCGTAAGAATGGCTGCTCTGCAGCGGTTATAAAGGCAATTCAGTTTATACATGAGCAACTTGCCAACGATGCGCTCTCGGTAGATATGGCTGCGAAACACTTACATATGAGCTCCAGTTACTTCCGCGCCGTTTTTAAAAAAGAAGTGGGTGTTACCTTTGGTAACTATTTGACAGAGCTGCGCATGGAAAAAGCAAAAGACCTCATTTGTACAACGGCGATGAAGAACTACGAAATTTCGGAAGCAGTAGGATATGCTGACCCCCATTATTTTAGCTATTGTTTCAAAAAGCATTTTAAAATAGCACCAAACGAGATGCGAGAAAGCTTATACTAAGTTAAATAACATATAGTTAGCAGCATTTTTTAGTATTGACACATAAGAGTAAGCGTGATAATATTTCATTAAAGCGAAACGTTTCGCTACAGTCAAAGTAAAATTACCTTTTGAGTAATAGCATTACATAGTGATGTGTTTAAAAGCAATAACGTTATATAAAACAACAGTAAAACAGTTACCTTTACAAAAAAACCGAAACGTTTCGGAGAAAGAAGGATACATATGCCACTGCTAACTTCCGAAAAAATTCTGTTGCGTGCTCAAGAAGAAGGCTACGCTGTAGGTGCATTTAATGTAGAAAATATGGAGATGGTACAGGCCGTTATTGAGGCTGCAGAAGAACTGCGGGCACCCGTTATGCTGCAAACCACCCCTTCCACAGTGCGCTATGCAGGGTTGGAACTTTTTTATGCAAGCATTGCTGCATTGGCGCAAAAAGCGACGGTTCCCGTTGTGGTACATCTTGACCATGGAGACAGCTTTGACCTTGTTGTACGCGCAATCCGTGCAGGTTACACCTCGGTAATGATTGACGGTTCTCACGGCAGCTTTGAGGAAAATATTGAGGTCACCAAGCGTGTTGTGCAAGTTGCCGCACCCAACGAAATTCCGGTGGAAGCCGAGCTGGGCAAAATTGGTGGCAAAGAAGACGATTTGGATGGCGGTGCAGGCGGCTATACCGACCCCTCTAAGGCTAAGGAATTTACAGAGCGCACGGGCGTTTCGTCGTTGGCTGTTGCCATTGGAACTGCACACGGTATTTATTCGGGCGTACCCAAACTGGATGTGGAGCGTCTGAAAAAGATTCGAAAAATTGTAAAGATTCCTCTCGTTTTGCACGGAGCATCGGGACTTTTGGATGAAGATGTGATAGAATGTATCCAAGAGGGAATTTGCAAGGTGAACTTTGCAACCGAGCTGCGTATTGCATACAGCGATGGTGTAAAGAATATGCTGCGTGAAAAGCCCGATACTTTTGACCCAAAGGCATACGGAAAAGCAGGCAAAGAACGAGTGAAAGAACTGGTGAAGAACCGGATGGCTGTTTGCGGATGCGCGGGGAAATATTAAACTTCGGAGTTGAAATTTTATGGCAGCCACGATGAAAGATATCGCCAACTATACCGGCCTGGGTTTGGCAACCATCTCAAAATACTTTAACGGGGGCAACGTGCTCGAAAAAAACAGGGTTGCTATTGAACAGGCAATAAAGGAACTGAATTTTACCGTGAATGAATTTGCACGCGGGCTTAAAACCAGCAAATCTAAAACGGTTGGGGTGATAATCCCTGAGTTGAGCAATATTTTTGTGACTACTATTATTACAATTATCGAAGATATTTTGCGTAAAAAAGGGTACGGTGTGATTGTGTGCGACTGCCGTACCGATGAAGCGCTCGAACGAGAATCGGTACAATTTTTGGTGAATAAAATGGTGGATGGAATTATCAACATGCCGGTTTGCAAAGACGGTGAGCATTTGGAACCCGCGCTTGCTAAAAACATTCCTGTTGTTCTCATCGACCGTATGATAAGCAACCTAAAAGAGAGTGTAGATGCGGTGGTTGTGGATAACGTAAGTGCTTCTGAAAAAGCAACCGCTCACCTGATTGAAAATGGGCACCAGAGAATCGGTATTGTCATCGGCCCGCGCGGGGTATTCACCTCGCAACAGCGTCTGCTCGGCTACAACCAGGCATTCATCAAAAACGGGCTCATCCCCGACGGTGAACTGGTAGAGTATAGCGACTATACGGTACAGGGTGGCTACGAAAGCATAAAACTGATGCTTGCTTGCCACCGCGATTTGACTGCAGTGTTTGTCACCAACTATGAAATGACGCTTGGTGCGATTATTGCAATCAATGAGCTTGGCATTAAATTGCCGCAGGAGCTGTCGATCATTGGTTTTGATAACATGCAGCTTTCGCAGGTGGTCAAACCAAAGCTTACCATCATTACTCAACCGCTTGAAGAAATCGGCGAGCAGGTTGCAGAAGTAATGCTGTCGCGGCTGACGAAAAATAGCGAGTATAGGCCCGAAATCATCACACTTTCTACCGCTTTACAGCTTGGGGAATCGGTGTGTGCACCAAACAAATAGTTAAGGGTACGGCGCGTTGCGCCATCTCTTTTACAGCAAAAGCGAAACGTTACGTTACGAGGTGAAATATGAAACGCTTATTATTGGGAATTGACATTGGTACCTCTGCGTGTAAAGTGGCACTGTTTACCCACGACGGTGAGGTAGTTGCACAAGGCAGCGGCGATTACAAAGTGTATTACCCGCAGCAGGGTTGGGCAGAACAAAACCCCGAGGAGTGGTGGCAAGCGGTTTGCAGTGCCATTCGCACCATGCTCGTAAAAAACAGCATTGACCCCACCGATATTGCTGGGATTGGAATTGACGGGCAAAGCTGGTCGGCAATTCCTATAGATATCGATGGGGACGTGCTTTGCAACACTCCTATTTGGATGGACACACGGGCGGCGGATATTTGTGAGGAATTAAAAATGACTGTAGGGGAAGAAAAACTCTTTGAGCTCAGCGGCAACCCCCTTCAGCCCTCCTATACACTGCCCAAAATTTTATGGTACAAAAAGCATAGGCCTGAAGTGTATCGCAAAACTTATAAAATTCTGCAATCCAACAGCTTTATTGCCTTTCGGCTGACTGGAGCAATTACACAAGATGTTTCGCAGGGCTATGGCTTGCACTGTTTTGACATGCGAAACGGCTGCTGGAACCACGATACCTGCAATGAAATTGGGATTGACGCGGCAATGCTGCCCGAAATAGTACCTTGCCATCAGGTAATAGGCAGCGTAACCAAACAAGCTGCGCAGCTTACCGGGCTTGCCGCAGGAACACCGGTTGTTGCGGGCGGCTTGGATGCTGCATGCGGTACACTGGGTGCAGGGGTAATGCGTGCAGGAGAAACACAGGAGCAAGGCGGGCAGGCAGGCGGAATGAGTTTATGTATGGATACCTACCATTCAGATAAGCGCCTTATACTCGGATGCCACGTAGTGCCTAATCTGTGGCTGCTGCAGGGCGGAACGGTTGGCGGCGGAGGGGTGGTTCGTTGGTTTGAGCAAGAATTCTGCGCCGAGGAGCGAAACGTTTCTTCAGCTAATCATACCAATTCGTTTTATGAAATGGATAAGGCCGCTTCTTCCATTCCTGCGGGCAGCGACGGTTTGGTTTTTCTGCCGTATATGGCGGGTGAACGCTCTCCCATTTGGGATAGTAAGGCAAAAGGTGTTTACTATGGCATTAATTTTTCTAAGACGCGCGCACACTTTATCCGCGCCAGCATGGAGGGCGTAGCGTTTTCACTCAAGCACAATTTGGATATTGCAGAAAGCGTCGGTGTTTGTACCAATGTTTTGCGCGCGATGGGTGGAGCTGCCAACAGCAGGCTATGGACGCAAATCAAGGCGGATGTTACCGGTAAAAAAATAGTTGTTCCCTCTTCGGATACAGCGACAACCCTCGGCGCCGCTATTTTAGCGGGTGTGGGTACGGGCATCTATCAAAGTTTTGACGAAGCCGTATCCAGAACGGTTGCAATCAAGCGGGAACATCTGCCCAACCCACAAAATTATAAAAGCTACCAGAGGGCTTATAAAATCTATCTTGCCTTATACGAAAAATTAAAAGATATTATGCATCAATAGGAGGTAATTGCAATGAAAGCAGCAGTTTTATATGGCAATGAGGATATCCGGTACGACGATTTCCCTACCCCTGAGG
>NZ_DALZQO010000017.1:36015-40887 GCF_032017025.1 Hydrogenoanaerobacterium sp. | reverse complement strand
GCCGGGTACTGTAAAGGTTAAAGTACGGGCAACCGGCATTTGCGGCAGCGATATTCCGCGCGTATTACATAACGGTGCTCATTTTTACCCTGTTGTGTTGGGGCATGAGTTTTCAGGTGATGTGGTGGAAATTGGTGAAGGTGTCACCAACGTAAAGGTAGGCGACACAGTTTCGGGTGCACCGCTTGTACCTTGCATGGAATGCAACGATTGCCAGAACGGCAACTATTCTCTGTGCAAGCGCTACAGCTTTATCGGTTCACGTGAGCAAGGTAGCTTTGCAGAGTATGTGGTGCTGCCTGCAACCAATGCGGTAAAATACGACCCATCTATCCCCTACGAGCAGGCGGCAATGTTTGAGCCCTCAACCGTAGCACTGCACGGAATCATGTGCAACGATTATCAAGGGGGGGAATGTGTTGCGGTGCTAGGCGGCGGAACAATTGGAATTTTTACCATGCAGTGGGCAAAAATTTTTGGCTCCAAAAAAGTTGTTGTATTTGATATCGATGACGGACGGCTGGCGTTGGCAAAGCGCATGGGTGCGGATGCAGTCATTAACACCACCAAAGAAAATTACATGCAGGAGGCAATGAAACTCACCGGAGGCAAAGGCTACGGCTTTGTGTTTGAGGCAGCAGGCAGCACCGCCACCATGCATATGGCATTTGAAATAGCCGCAAACAAGGCGAAGGTTTGCTTTATTGGTACACCGCATGTGGATATGACCTTTACCCCAAAACAATGGGAAAACATGAACCGCAAGGAATTTAAGCTGACCGGTTCATGGATGAGCTACAGTGCACCGTTCCCGGGCAGAGAATGGGAGCTCACCGCGCACTATTTTGCCACAGGGCAGCTCAAGTTTGACCCTGATTTTATCTTTAAAAAATTCCCGATGGAAAAAGCGGTAGAAGCTTTTGATTTGTTTAAGAAGCCTTCACAGGTACATGGTAAAATTTTACTAATCAATGATTAAGGTGGTGACAAGATGATTACAACGGTCACACTAAACACTGCAATCGACAAACTGTATATTATTGACAGCCTTTTACCGTATGAGGTGATGCGCGTAAACAATGTAAACAACACAGCGGGCGGAAAAGGGCTGAATGTTTCACGCGTGGCGGCTTTGGCAGGCGAACAGGTAATTTCAACCGGCTTTGCAGGCGGTTACAACGGGCAGCTTTTTGAATCGCTTATTACAGAGCCAAACATTACAACTGCATTTACCCATATACAAGGCGAGACCCGCTGCTGTATTAATGTGCGGGATACCGCTGCAAACCGCAGTACTGAATTTTTAGAACCGGGCTGTTCGATCAGCAAGTTGGAACTTGAACAGTTTACAAAAGATTATATCAAATCCATTCAGGACTCAAGTGTAGTGACCATTTCCGGCAGTATGCCCAAAGGTATCCCTGTTGATTTTTACAAAACGCTGATTACAATTGCAAAAGACTGTGGCAAATACGTTATTCTTGATACCAGCGGACAGACACTTAAAGAAGCGATAAAAGCAAAACCGACTATGATCAAGCCGAACACCGATGAAATCCGCCAGCTGTTGGATATTAATATTGATTCACTCGAGCAGCTCATTGACGCTGCACAGCACCTCCATGATAGCGGCATTGCAATTGTAGTGGTGTCGCTGGGTAAAAAAGGTGCGTTGGTTGTCTGTGAAGAGGGAATTTATGAGGGGATTACTCCGGATATTCCTGTGGTAAATACCGTTGGATGCGGTGACAGTATGGTAGCAGGTTTTGCAGTAGGGTTATCGCGTGGGTATACCATGGAGGAAACGATTCGGTTTGCTGTAGCAATTTCTACCGCAAACGCACTCACCATGGAGACCGGTAGTTTTCGGCAAAAAGATTTGGATTGGCTGCTTACCCAGGTTGAGGTAAGAAAATTAACCGATAGAAAGAAGGCAATTTAGATGACAAATTTTGTTGACCCCAAAAAAGTCCCCCAAAAAACGCTTTATAACGGCATACAAATTCCATGTATAGGAATGGGTACCTTTGGCTCCGATCGGTTCACACCCGAACAGGTATCGCAGGCGGTCGCAGGCGCCATCAAAGTGGGGTATCGCCTATTTGATTGTGCGTCTGTTTATGGTAATGAAGATTTAATCGGTAAAGTTTTTGCGCAAGCTTTTTTGGAAGGCACCGTAACACGTGAAGAGCTTTTCATTACATCCAAAGTGTGGAACGACATGCATGGCAAAGGTGATGTTCTTCTTTCGTGTGCGAAAACGCTTAAAGATTTACAAATCAGTTATATCGATGCCTACTTTGTGCATTGGCCGTTTGCCAACTACCATGCGCCCGGCTGCAGCGCAGACGCAAGAAACCCCAACTCGAAGCCTTTCTCGGTTGACCGCTTTATGGCAACCTGGCGACAGATGGAGAAGTTGGTGGATATGGGGCTTGTAAAATCCATTGGTATGTCCAGTATGACAATCCCTAAGTTAGAAGCCGTACTTCCTCTTTGCCGCATTAAACCTGCCCTGATTGAAATGGAGCTTCACCCCTGCTTCCAACAGCCCGAACTGTACGATTATTGTGTAGCACGTGGAATCCAACCAATCGGCTTCTGTCCCATAGGCTCCCCCACCCGCCCCGACCGCGACAAAACCGATACGGATGTGGCGGATATTCAGGTACCGGAAGTAGTGGAAATTGCAAAAGCACACAACGTCCATCCTGCTGTTATTTGTTTGAAATGGGCGGTGCAACGCGGTCAAATTCCCATTCCTTTTTCTGTTTATGAAAATGAATATGTCAGTAATTTGCGCTGCACCACGGAAGACCCTCTAACCGATGAAGAAATGGAGACCCTACGGGGAGTAGACAAAAATTGCCGGCTCATAAAAGGCCAGGTTTTCTTATGGGAAGGTGCAAAGGGCTGGGAGGACCTATGGGATATGGATGGTGTGATTACTAAATAGGAGAGTGGTCTTATGTTAAAAGGTATTCCGAGTATTCTCACCCCGGAACTGCTCAAAATATTAATGGAGATGGGGCATGGCGATGAACTGGTAATTGCAGATGGCAATTTCCCTCGTTTTGCGCACCCGGAACGGGTTGTACGCTTGGATGGCCACGGCATTCCCGAAATATTAGATGCGGTACTTAAATTTATGCCGCTGGACCCTTATGTTGACCACCCCACAGTTTTTATGGCGGTACTTCCGGATGACCCCTATGTACCTGTAATCTGGCCCGTATATCAAGAAATAGGTGAAAAATACGAAGAAAAAGGCCTGCGGAATATTACCATAAACAAATTTGATTTCTACGACCGTGCAAAAAAAGCATACGCGGTGGTCACCACAAGTGAAGGCGCACTGTATGCCAATATTATTTTGAAAAAAGGTGTTGTCACCGAATAAGTTCTTTCCACAGTAGAATATGTTGACCTTTAAAACAACAAGCAGCTGCAAATTTATGTGCAGCTGCTTGTTGTTTTAAAGATCAACCATCAGCCATTTTGCTGCTGTGCCAGTGCATCTTCGCAAAGCAAGCCTTTGCGCACCGCCTAACCACCTGTTCACCAATTAGCCATCCATGGTCACCAGATGATAATAAATTTTTTATAATTGTACCTCTCTATTCTAAATATATAGTTATGCTCAAGCTTAAGCTGCCGCATCCACCTTACTTATGCACTCTTGGATTTCAGCCGTTTGAGCAAGAACAGGCTCAAAATAAAGGTAAGAATTTGGGCACAGGGCATGGTATACCATACACCCGTCATTCCCCAAACATTTGAAAAAGAAAAAAACCAGGCTTACGATAAGGACAAAGCCACGTGAAACCGAAATTAAAAACGAAGACATGGCATTTGACATGGAAGCAAACAGCGATGCTGTTACCACATTGAAGCCGGACAGAAGCAGTGCCGGGAGGTATAGGCGAATTCCCCCTACCGCAATTTTGGTAAGTTCAATTTCATGCTCTCGGTTAAACACCAGTGTAATGGGCTGCGCAAAAATGAATACCAGCAAATACAGCAACAGTCCAATAGAGACAGCCGGTAAGATAGCCCAACAGTACACCTTTTTTAGTGCATTAAAATTGCCCGCGCCGTAAGGGTTGCTAATAAGAGGTTGTATTCCTCTAAAATCCCCGCAAAAATTGAAATTGCAAACAACGATAGGTTGGCAACAATACCGTAGGCGGCAACGCCGATGTTTCCGACAATGGACATTAGCATTGCCGTTCCGGTTGAGAACTCTGTTACAAAGACAATGTGCCTTAACTGAATAAAATAGTGCCCTATAAAATATAAAATTAAGAATTTTTTTTAATTGAAAAATATCTACGTAAAAGAAAGCAACGGCTATTGAGCAAATAAATGCTCAATAGCCGTTGTTTCTTATGCCGACTGCCCTTTAATGCATTAAGGTAAGCTTTAACCTTTTTTCATCTTTTCTTGCAAGCCCCAAATAATACGATTCTCTTACTTGCAGAAGAAAATTGCAAAAATTCCTTTTGTTTACAATTGATTTAATATCGCAACAAAATCATACAAATTTAGACAATATTATTCTAAATACAACTTTCCGAAAACTATATAAATTTCCGCTTTGTGTATTCAATAGGAAATGAAGGTTTTTGTATAATATATATAAAATAAAGAAATGAGGTTCAAAGCATGTGGAGAAAAAGGGTATCAGAGCGAATTTTAAGTCTAACACTTACACTTGCCATTGTTTTCTCAATGTTTTTCGGTACAATACCTGTGCAGGCAATTGACGAGGCTACCGGCACACAGAGTAATACCGTAACAGATGAGATTGTATTAGGCAGCGGGATTACACCCGAAGATGAAACAGCAAACAAGGGCGAAGAACCAACTTCT
>NZ_DALZQO010000017.1:32686-35915 GCF_032017025.1 Hydrogenoanaerobacterium sp. | reverse complement strand
CAGCGGGATTACACCCGAAGATGAAACAGCAAACAAGGGCGAAGAACCAACTTCTGCGGAAGATGAGCTTCCGGCTACAACAGCAGATACAATGCAAGATTCAGGGGTACTTACAGCCGAAACTTATATACCCCAAGACAGAATGACCGCATCAGCCTCCTCTTCTGCCGCGGGAGAAGGGCCTGAAAAAGCAATTGACGGAAAAGCATCACCTCCGGCAAACTTGGCGGTTAAAACAGTATGGTGTGTGGATTGGAACGCCGCCGACATTGCCAGCCCGCAATGGTTTGAGGTGGATTTAGGAAGGAACTACCCCGTAAAGGCGTTTGAAATGTCGGGCAGAACCAACGGGAGCACACAAGGCGGTTTTATTACCAAATATGATTTATTAATAAAAGCCGAGGGTGCCAACGATTACCAAACTGTGATTACAGACGGCAGTTTTCAGGCAAAAACAGACGATACTCCTGTACGCGGAAACCTTGGGCAAACGCTGCAGGCACGATACATGCGGTTAGTGGCAAAAGAGATTGTCCCGTATTCGGGTGCATCGGCTAATAAATTTTGGCCGGCTATTTCAAACTTCAATGTCATTGCCGAATCTCAAGAGGAAGAGCCAACCGCCAATCAGCCATGGTCGGATGATTGGACAACCCCTGAAATTCCTCCCGAAGCGGACAAAATTTCAGGCGTAGCACAGCCGGTAATCTCACTGAATGAACCAACAGGGGACGGAACTTGGAAGTTCCTATTTACTCCGCCCGCAGGTTCAAAACCGGGACAAGCAGGACAGGACTTTGATTTTTCTGCATGGACAGATGAAAACTGGGAGAACATCAAGGTGCCCGGCGGACTGGTCATGCAAGGGCACGACATCCTCAACGAGGTGGAGTACTATTACCAAAGAGAAATAACAATTCCGTCCGATTATAACGGAAAGCGGATATTATTGAGATTCAATGGCGTTTACAGCTACGCACGTGTATGGGTTAACGATACATTTGTGCGCAGCCACAGCGGTGGATTCACCACGTGGGATTGTGATATCACAGATAAAGTTACAGCAGGGGAGACTGTTACCGTAACCGTTGGAGTAACAGATAAGCTGAACAATCCCTCCATCGGCAGCTGGTATGCACACCACAACATGGGCGGTATCAACCGCGAAGTTCAGCTGATTGCTTTGAACAAAGATTACATCAAGCGTTTGTATGCAGAAACAGAACTAGACGACAGCTTTACCAACGCTGAACTGAAACTAACGACAGAGATTCAAAAAGCTGCTGACGCAGACGCAATCTTGGCAATTGAACTTTCTAATGGTAAAGAAGTAATAGCCGAAAATGAGATTACTGTTGTAGCGGGAAAATCAATTGAAACTTTAACAATTCCCGTTGCATCACCCAAACTATGGGATGCAGAACATCCAAACCTCTATACAATGACCGCTACCCTTAAGGTAGGGGGGCAGACTATTCAAACCAACAGCCAAAAAATCGGCTTTAGAGAGATTACCTTTGGCGGAGCAGACGGCACGAACAAAAACATGGTTTACGTTAACGGCAAGCAAGTAAAGCTGCGCGGAACCTGCCGCCACGATGTTTCGTACGACCTTGGCCGTTCTACAACACCCGAGCAAGACAGATATGAAATTGAAACTTATAAAAATATGAATATCAATTTCATTCGTACTTCACACTATCCGCCCACCAAACAGCTCCTTGAAGCGTGCGACGAATTGGGCATGTATGTTTTGGAGGAAACAGCAGTATGCTTCCAGGGCTTTGACAACAACCCTCCAAAAACCACCGTAGCAGATTATCTTGACCAATTTACAGAGATGGTCGAGCGTGACAGAAACCATGCATCAATCCTTATTTGGTCTTTAGGCAATGAATCGTGGGGCGCATGGACTACAGCATTCCAAACAGAAGCCGATTACATTGCAGATGTTGATAAAACACGACCTACCATGTTTAGCTATCCTTGGACATCGAATGCACCGTACACCGATATTTACAGTACCCACTACGCGCCATGGAACGGTGATTATCAGGGCTGGGCCCCTTATGGCGGCATTCCCGCAAACCTTGACCGCCCGTTATTACATGATGAATATTCGCATGTTGCATGCTACAATCGCGATGAACTTACACGCGATACCAACGTACGCAACTTCTGGGGCGAAAGCATCAAGCGGTTTTGGGAGCGCCTGTTTACTACTGACGGTGAGCTGGGCGGCGCACTTTGGAGCGGTGTCGACGACGTTTTTTACATACCTGAAGGAACAAGCGAAAGGCACCAAAGCCATTCGGACGGCAGCGCGACCGGATACGGTGAATGGGGCAGCGTGTTGGATGCGTATATGCGTCTGAAGCCCGAGGCATATTTAGTAAAAAAAGCATATTCACCCATTCGTTTGAATGATGAAAATGTCGGCAATCCGGGTAACGCACCCCTTACACTTGAAATTAAAAACTGGTTTGACCATACCAACCTAAACGAAATACGTTTGGTTTACACAATCAATGGCGGCAGTGATCAGGTGATAGAGCAACTGGATAGTTTGGCTCCGCATTCTACAGGAGAATTGGAGCTGCCTGCTCGCAGCTGGAAGTAGGGTGACGTAGTTAATTTAAAATTCTATACGTCCGATGGCATTATGGTAGACGAATACAACGTAACACTGGGCAAGGCAAGTGTTGAATTCGCGGCTGCAAGCAGCACTGCTCCAAAACTTACCGAAAACGGCGAGTTTGTTACCGTAGCAGGTACTGATTTTTCCGTTAAATTTAATAAAAGCAGTGCCCGTTTGACAGAGGCAAAATTTAAAGATGATGTTTTGCTTACCGGCGGTCCAAACCTTAATGTAATTGGTTTGCCGCTGGGAGAGTGGACCCCAGATGCTCAAACGCCGTTTTCTGCGAAAGTAGAAAACAATCAGGCGATTATCGTTCTAAACGGTGCATTTGGTACACAAGGCATACGTTTTGATATTACCATCAGCGACAATGGAAGAATCGAAACAAAATATACGCTTACTACAGTTCCCTCCAGAAACAAAGATTTCTCAGAGATTGGCGTTAGCTATGACCTGCGAAGTGACGTAAAAAGTGTGGACTGGTTCAGGGACGGCTTATGGTCTGCATATCCAGACGACCATATCGGGCGTAACAAAGGAGAGGCACTGCGCGTGCGTCCGGGTTCTGATGTCACCCCCGATGAATAC
>NZ_DALZQO010000017.1:0-32676 GCF_032017025.1 Hydrogenoanaerobacterium sp. | reverse complement strand
GGGCTGGGAACAAGATATGCGTAACTTCTTCCTCTATACTAAGGACAGCACAGAGGACGGCATTTCTACCAACGACTTCCGAGCTATGCGCGAATACATCTGGTACTATAACGCAAACTTTGAAGGTACTAATGCCAAGATTCAAGTGGAATCGCAAGGCAAGGACGCTGCGCGTATCGGAATGGGTTATAGCAAACCGTTAACGGTAGATAATACCGAAACCAATAAGATTACCTTTACCGGCTCTGGCTGGGGGCATGGTGCGGGCAGCGGATTTTATAATGATACGCAGAGCTACAGCCAAAAAGCAGGCGACAAATGCACCTTCACCTTTGAAGGCACCGGTGTCAAATTTATCAGTTCCTACCAAAAAAACACCGGCAAAGCAAAGATCCGCATCGATGGCGGAGAACCGAAAGAAATTGACCTGTACAACGGTATCGGTACAGCGCAAAAGCAGTATGTAGCATACCAAGAAGAGGGTCTTTCTTATGGGTCTCATACTATTGAAGTAGAAGTTGTGGGCGGTATCGGAGACAACGGCTTTATTGTAATAGACGCATTCCAAGTGTTAAGCGGCGAATCGTCCGAATTAAAGGCAACTCTATTTGTAAATAACGAATGGAATTACCCCGCACTGGATTGGAAAAACTATACAAAGCCTTCTTTAAAGATCTCTAATGGTTATACCGGAACGGTAACTATGCGGCTCACCGACACCGACGATTACAAAGAAGTTGTAGAGGGGCCACTGCCGTTGGCCAAAAATGTTCAAATTACCGCGCAAAGCAATGCGCTTACGGTGGATTTTGATATTGAAAACGGTACTAAAGAGGAAAGTACTTACCGTTGGCTGAAGAAAAAAGCCGGAATTTTAGGCAATGAATACTCCGCAATTCCGGGTGCTGTTACCGATAAACTGTATTTAAATCGCGATATGGCAGGTTTTGTATTCATCTGCGAGGTGACTCCCGGCAGTGGCGGGCGTATGGGTACTCCTGTTCAAAGCGCAGAAAAAATGTACGGTGCGCAAATTGTAGATGACAACGCTACAGACCAAATTATCTATGCAGGCGATAAAGTAATCCATGACGGCCCCGGAGGATATTTGGCAGGCACTCAGCTGCACAATACTACGCTCTCGTACATTAAAAAAGGAACCGTCAGCTTTACCTTTAACGGTACCGGCATCCGTTGGATGGGACATAAGGAATCAAACCACGGTAAAACAAAAATCACCTTAGATGGGGTGGATTTTGGAACCGCCGACCAAGCGACCTCAGGGCATGTGTACCAATCTTTTATTTTATTCGAAAAGACCGATTTGCAGCCGGGTGAGCATACTATTACTTTGACCAATGCAGATACTGCTTATATGAGCGTGGACGCATTTGTAACGATAGATGCTTCCCAATTGCCTGAAATCGCAGTTGACGAGCTAAATAAGGTGCTCGCGCAAGCCGGTGAGTTGAGCGAAAAGGGATACACCGCTCTATCTTGGAAGGTACTGAAACAAGCAGTAGCAGCTGCACGTGAGATGCTTGAGAAGGGCGGCTACACACAAGAGCAGATAGATGCCGCTGTAAAAGCCATTACCGATGCAATAGCAAAACTTGAGCTGAAAAAAGGCAATATACTTGTCGAAGTTCCCGCAAATACGAATGTTACAAATCAACCACTGCCCAGTGGCGGCACAGGCATAAAAGTGGAAGAAAAGCCGTTGAATGAAAACGATGCTCATAAGCTGGACGAGGCAATCAAAAAGCTTAGCGGAATCAATGTAGACAGCTCAACAGACTTTAAACCGTTCGACCTCTCGGTAATCGTTGTTGGCGGAGCAAATGACGGCGATATTATTGCAAATGCCGAGTTGACATGTATGGTTACCTGTAAGTTGACATTACCAATAGGCCACGGCCTTACCACAGACAACGCCAGAGTGGTGCGTTTGCACAACGACAAAGTGGATGTTCTGAAAGTTGTGGTCAGTGGCGATACGTTGATATTCGAAAGTGATAAATTCTCCACCTTTGAAATTATCAAGATCACCGATAATAAGCCTGATTCTTCGTATACAGGCAGTTCTAAGTCTTCATCGAACGGAAGTGCGGGCAAAGATTGGAGCACTGTACGCGAGCGCATCGAGAACGCAAGTAAAGGCGATACTATTCTCGTACTCATTCAGGAGGATATGATTATTCCTGCATCCGTAATCGATACCGCTGCTGGCAAAGATATTATCTTGGTATTTGATAATGGAAAAGAAGAAGTTCGGTTAGAGTGCAAAAACATGAACAAAACTGCCGCCGATCGAGTATACTTTACCTTTGACGGCTTGCTCGAGTTAAAAGCAGTAGAAAAAGCTCAAAGCGGCACCACACAAATAAACCCCGAAACAGGTGGTGAAATGATAACCGTGACGCAAGCACCGGCTGCTGAGGTTTTACGAGAACATGAGCGTGCTATTAAAGCTCCTGATCAAGCGCAAAAGACTTTACCTAAAGCTCCTGCGGATGGGCGGAAACCGATTGCAACAACGGCCGAAACCGCGACGTGGGTATGGATTAGCGTAATTCTGCTTACGGCAGCAACAGCTAGCGGCCTGTATCTCTGGAAAAAACGCAGCTAATTCACCATAGTTAAATGTAATAATTTTGCAGGACAGGCGGCACATTTTGTGCCGCCTGTTGACCTGCTCCCCAAAATTAAATCGGGTTACCTTCGCGAACAAAGGGTAAGTGTGTGGAAACGACGGTATGAAACTGGACATTTCAAGAAAAATGCTTAGAACCCATACCGTCGTTCAAATTTATAATTTATTAACTTGTTCTTATGTAATATTAACCAATATAGACATTACAACTAAATTTATTCACAATTTTTTAAAAATATATTTCCAATTTATATATATGTTTCCGTTTTGTGTATTTGAAAACATAGCCCCCATCTTTATAATGAACATATACAAAGGAAATACTGCGCCCCCATCTTTATAATGAACATATACAAAGGAAATACTGCTGTAAATTGCATCAGCTTGTGAACAGAGAATTCAAAAAACAGCATGAAGGCGGAGTTGCGGTAAGCTGTGCAAGAGAAAAAGCAGAAAGAAATGGGAGATTCGAGGATGAAAAGGAACGCTAGAAAATTGGTTGCCCTTTTACTGGCCGCACAGATGATGATTGCGACCGGGCTGACAAGCTTTGCACAGAATTCATCGGTGGAGGCAGCCGCTAGCGCCATTGTGGCGGAGCAGATTATCGACACGGAAACCGACGGCACGGAACTGTTGCTAGAGAAAGAGAAAGCCGCTGTCACCACTGTGGCAGAGCAGATTATCGACACGGAAACCGACGGCACGGAACTGTTACTAGAGGAAGAGGAGGCACGCGCAATCGCCTTGATGGAGGAAAGTGAGGAAGCAATCCCAGACGGCACGGAATCGTTCATTCCTCAGGCGAAAATGACGGCGAGCGCATCCCATTCCGGTTCCAGTGACCCCGCGTCCCAAGCGATTGACGGGAACACAGCCGCAACGGACGGCAACGGTAAAACCGTATGGGCCTCCTGGGGACGAGGGGACGACACTGCAAAGGATCCCCAATGGATTCAGCTGGACTTTGACCGGGCGTACAGCGTAAAGGCGCTCGAAATGACCGGCAGAAGCAATATGAGCAGAGGCTTCGTCACCCTGTACGACCTCGAAATCCGTGCAGACGGGGGAGAATTTGTAACGGTTACCACAGACGGAACTTTTGATGTTCCCGCAAACGGCGTGGCGGTACGCGCCGAGCTGCCGGAGATCACCGAGATCGTCGCCATTCGGCTGACGGCCAAGGACTGCATGCTCGACAGAAGCAACTTCTGGCCCGCGATCTCCAACCTGAATGTCGTGGTGGTTGGCGAGCCGGTGGAGCCCGAGGAGCCTGAAGAGATTCCGGACGGCCCCGAGTCGCTTGTCCCGCAGGATAAGATGACCGCGAGCGCAACGCATTCCGGTAAGGGCGACGAGGTGGATAAGGCAATTGATGGAGCCGCCATGACAGCTCAAAACGGAAGAACCGTATGGGCCTCCTGGGGACGGACAGATGACACCATCAAGGCCCCCCAGTCGATTACCCTGAAGCTTGACCGGGCATACGCGGTCAAAGCGCTCAAGATGACCGGCAGAAGCAATTCAAACGAGGGATTCGTCACTAAATACGACCTCGAAATCAGCGTGGACGGCAATGAATTTACAATGGTGGCCGAGGACGGAAACTTCACGGCTCCTGCCACGCACGGCACTGCGGTGCGGGCTGACCTGCCGAAGATCACCAAGGTCACGGCCATTCGTTTTACAGCCAAGGACTGTGAGCCCAGCAAAAACGGCGTGGGCAAATTCTGGCCCGCGATTTCCAACCTCGACGTTGTCGTGGTCGGTGAAGCGGTGGATCCTGAGGAGCCGGTTGTCCCGGGCGATCCCGACAAGATCTGGGCTTCCCCCGAAATTGCGCCCACACCCGCCGAGGTTACTGGCGTGGAAAACCCAGTGATCCTGCTGAACGACTGGCAGGGCAGCGGAGACTGGGAATTCCTGTTCACCCCGCCCAGCTCCAAACCTGCGTCCGGGGACTTCGATGTCTCCACGTGGGACGGCCAAAATTGGAAAAACATTATTGTGCCCGGCGAAATTCTGATGCAGGGCTATGATATCGCTGCCGACAAGGAGTATTACTACAAAACCACCCTCACCATCCCCGCCGATTACGACGGCAACCGCATCCTGGTTCGCTTTCAGGGCGTGTACAGTGACGCGCGCGTCTGGGTGAACGGCAAGTTTGTGCGGAACCATGTCGGCGGCTTCACCACCTGGGACTGCGATATTACCACGCTGGTGGGCGAGATGAACGGCGAGGCTAAGGAAGTGACCATGGTGGTCGGCGTGACCGACGTGCGTGCGAACCCCTCCTACGGCTCCACCTATGCTCACCACAACATGGGCGGCATCCTGCGTGACGTGGAGCTGCTGGCTCTGCCCAACGATTACATCAAGAGCATCCATGTGGAGACCGAACTGGACGAGACCTTCACCGACGCGGAGCTCAAGCTGGATGTGAAGCTGGGCATGGTTTCGGAGAATGCGACCGTCGAGTTCGAGCTGATCGACAAGAGCGGGAACACCGTTGCACTGGAGCCCGGCAACGTGGCGTTCACCAAGGACGCGCCCCGCGCGAAGGTCTCCATCCCGGTGACAGCGCCCGAATTGTGGGACGCGGAGCACCCCAACCTGTATGAGCTGAAAGCGACTCTTAAAGTTGACGGAGAAATCAAACAGGCCAACACACAGAAGATCGGCTTCCGCGAGGTCACCTACCAGGTGGAGAACGAGACCTACGACCGGAATAAGGTCTATGTCAACGGCAAAGACGTAAAACTGCGCGGCACCTGCCGCCATGACATCTCCTACGACCTGGGCCGTACCATGACGGACGAGCAGACACGGCAGGAGCTGCAGGCATACAAGGACATGAACATCAACTTCCTGCGTACCTCCCACTACCCGCCCAACAGACGCTTCATGGAAATCTGCGACGAAATCGGCCTGTATGTGGAGGTCGAAACCGCCGTCTGCTTCCAGTACGGATACAACGCTTTGGGCACGGCGTCATTTTTGAATCAGTACACCGAGATGATCGAGTGGCACAGAAACAATGTTTCGGTTCTCATGTGGTCGCTGGGCAACGAGTCGTATCACTACGGCAACCCAGAGGTTTACCACAAAAAATGGGATTATATCAAGGCAACTGACACCACCCGTCCGGCAATTTTCTCGTGGCCCAGTTCTGTGAGGGATGGTTCGGTTCCCTACGACATCTACAGTGCGCATTACGTCAACTGGGATTTGACCGGCGGTGGCGCAGGTTATGGCAATCCCGATTATGACAACTTCCCGGTCATCCACGACGAGTACGCGCATATCGCTTGCTACAATGTCAGCGAGTTACAAAACGATACGAATGTGCGCAACTTCTGGGGCGAGAGCCTCAAGGTGTTCTGGGATAACCTCCTGGAAAAAGACGGGGCACTGGGCGGCGCGCTTTGGGGCGGCATCGACGATGTGTTCTACATCCCCGAAGGCACTACGGAGCGTTACCAGAAACATTCGGACGGCGACGCGGCCGGTTACGGCGAATGGGGCAGCGTGCTGGATGTGTTCCTGCGCCTGAAACCCGAAGCGTGGCTGACCAAAAAGGCCTACTCCCCCATCCGCATCGATGAGGAAAATATCGCGGCACCTGCGGCAAACGAAGTCCTGGCGCTCAACGCGAAAAACTGGTTCGACCACACCGACTTCGACGAGGTCACACTGGTTTACCAGATCAACGACGGCGAGGCGCAAACAACGACGCTTTCATCTGTCGCGCCGCACACAGCGGGCACAATTGAAGTACCCGCGAACGATTGGAAAACCGGCGATAAAGTAAACCTCAAATTCTACGCCGATTATGACAACATCTTAATTGACGAGTACAACATCGTTCTCGGTGGCGTGCAGGTGGATTTTGAACCCGCGAGCGAAACCGCACCGACTGTCACCGAGGATGGCGACGTTGTAACGGTATCCGGCAAAGATTTTGCAGTAAAATTCAGCAAACAAAAAGCGCAGATCACCGAGGGAAGCTTCAATGGCGAGGTACTGCTCAAAGGCGGCCCGCAGCTGAACGCGCTCGGTGGCATCATGGCAGCAGATGCAACCACGCCTTTGACCTACAAAGTAGAGAACAATCAGGCGATTGTGACGCTGCTCGGTTCCTACGGCGCGACCAAGGTGCAGTTTGATATTGAAATCAGCGGCAACGGCATCATCACCACCAACTACACGCTGCTCACCGCGCCTCCCCAAAAGGACGGTTGCTCAGAAGTTGGTGTTGTCTATGAAATCGCCTCCGGTATGGAGAGCGTGAGCTGGCTCCGCGACGGCTTCTGGTCGGCTTATCCCGAGGATCACATCGGCCGCAACGAAGGCACGGCTCTGCGCATCCGTCCGGGTTCTGATGTCACCCCCGATGAATACGGTGTAAAACCCAACTGGGGCTGGGAACAAGATATGCGTAACTTCTTCCTGTATCCCAAGAACAGCGACAAAGACGGGATTATGACCAACGACTTTAAGGCTATGCGTGAAAACGTCTGGACTTACGATGTCAACTACGGCGAAGAAAAATCTGGCATCCGCGTGGAATCCGCTGACGCGAGCGTCGCGGCCAGAATCAGCATCGGCAAGGGCAACAATGAAAACTTTGTAGACGACCGTGACCCGCGCATTGTTTACAGCGCAGGCGGTTGGAGTACCTACGAGGCCGGTACCGATTATGCGGGCACCGAAACCTTTAGCACCAAGCTGGGCGCCACCGCCGAGTTTGCCTTCAACGGCATTGGCGTTCGCTACATCGGTTCCAAGCAGAATAACGTCGGTAAAGTAAAGATTTACATTGACGGCAACACCGAGGTCGATACGTTCAGCGATATTGGCAACGCACTCAAGCAAACACCGATTTATAGCATTGACAATTTGAAAAACGGCCCACACACCATTAAGCTTGAAGCCTCAGGCGGAAAATACAACTGCATTGTGGTGGACGCGTTTGAGGTGTTGACCGAAAAATCTCCCGAGATCAAGGAAACCACCAAACTGATTATCAACAACCAGTGGTACTATCCCGGTCTGGATTGGGGTAACTACGAGGGCATCAGCGGAAAGCTGAATCAGGGGTCGACCGGTTCCGCAACCATCCGGCTGACGAGCGACACGGGCGAAGAACCTTCAACCGCAGACAAAACCCAGCTGGAGCTGGCGATCAATCTGGCGGACGGCATTTTGACGGATGAAAGATACGATAAGATGAGCAAGGCGAAGCTTGCGGAGCTGGTATCCGCGGCGAAGGCGCTGCGCGAAAGCGGTACGGCCACTCAGGCACAGGTGGATGAGATGTCGAAGGCTCTGACCCGCGCGGCGGTGCAGATTCGGCTGATGAAGATCATCAACGATGGGCAGCGGTTGCTGAACGAGATCGACCAAACGAAGTACTCTGTGGCGACGGTTAAAGCGCTGAAGGATGCGGTTGCACACGCAGAAAATCTGTTAGCGTTGGGCACAACCGATCAAAAGACGCTTGACCAGGCCGAAGCCAATATGAACAAGGTGCTGAGTGCGTTCAACCCGGCCCCGAGCAAACCCTCGAAGGGCGGCACGAGCAAGGCAAGTGACAGCGACTACTGGGGCAGCAACAGCATTGTGGAAAAGATTAGTAACTTTGCGAGAGGTGAGACGCTAAGCGCGAAGCTAGAAGCGGGCGCGATGATGCTTGCGAAGGTGCTTGACACGGCGAAGGCGAAAGGGGTCAATTTGAACATCGAGATTAACGGCAAGGATTATCTGATTCTGATGACGAACATCAAGCTTGATGAGGCGGCAATCTACTACACCGCCGAGGAGTTAATTGCGATGGCGAGCACACCGACCTCCTCCAACCCGGAGACAGGCGGAGAGGTACCGGAGACAGCGCCTGCTGTTCCTGCGGCGGTTATCCCGGCGACGCCGGTGGTTCCCGAAGTGCCCGAGCCTGTAGCGCCGACGGAACAGACCATTTACGCGCTACCAGAATTAGGTAGCATACCCCAGTAGGGCACACGGAACAAACTATTTAAGCGCTACCCAAATTTATCGATTGTAGCGCAATTGATACGCTTCCCCTAAGCGTCAAAAGATACGCTACGCAAAGCAAAATTCAAAGCTTCATAACCACAAAAAGCACCTGCGACGCAGCAAGTGCTTTTATTCTGGTATAGTATGTTTCCTGTGATTTCAACCATCCCATCGGCTGTTAACGTCCCTTCTGTCATACATTCAAGTTGAAAAATAAAACAAAATAATTATCAACCCCACTTTTATTTTACTTTATATTGACAAACTAAAATAAAAGTGCTATAATACCCCTTGTAATTAACTTTTCGCAAAGGAGGCCGCACATATATGATGGACAGAGCCGGAAAACTAAAAACAAACCTGTCGGGTGAGGCGGCATACAAATCATTCACGCCATCGCCGCTGCCGCCCAATCCTCCCGTTGAACTCGATAACGAAACGGTCGAGCTATTGGTAAAAGCCAATAAACAGCTTGCCCTTCTGGAGGGCATCGCGGTGCGGATTCCGAACGTTAATTTGTTTATATCAATGTATGTCCGCAAGGAAGCGTTGATGTCGTCCCAGATCGAAGGAACGCAGGCCACACTGGAGGATGTGCTTGACCCGCTGATTGACGAAAATGCCAACCGCAATGTCGCCGATGTGATCAACTACATCAAGGCAACCGATTTTGCGATTGCCAGGTTGAACGAACTGCCTCTCTGCAACCGACTGATCAAGGAAGCGCACGCGGTGCTGATGGCGGGCGTCCGCGGGCAGGAGAAAAATCCGGGTGAGTTCCGCTATTCCCAAAACTGGATCGGCGGCCAGGGCAGCACATTGAAGAATGCCAGGTTTATCCCTCCGACTCCGGAAGATATGACGGCGGCAATGTCCGACCTGGAAAAATACATCAACGGTGATGATGCGCTTGATGTTTTGATTCGCGCAGCCTTGATCCACTACCAGTTTGAAACCATACACCCGTTTTTGGACGGCAACGGACGTATCGGTCGGCTGCTCATCACCTTATATCTGATGGCCAAAGGCGTGCTGACAACCCCCGCTTTATATATTTCATATTTTTTGAAAAAGAACCGTATAGAATATTACGACCGCATGAGTGAGGTGCGCAGGAACGGGAACTATGAGCAGTGGATCAAATTTTTCCTGCAAGCGATTTACGAATGCGCCGAGGACGCAACGGATACCATTGATAAGCTGACAGCGCTCCATAATAAAAATATCGCCGCTATCAGCGGGATGGGCCGCGCCGCCAAAACAGCGCTTCGCTTGTTCGCTTACCTTGAAGGAAACCCCATCATTGAAATCCAAAAGACAGCGGTTGCTTTGGATACCACATTTAAGACGGTATCCGATTCTGTCCGGCGGCTTTGTGAAATGGGTATCCTGACACAAAATTCCGGAGAGCAGCGCAATAGGACATTTTCCTATGCCGCCTATCTTGACATCCTGCGTGAAGGGACAGTATAAAAACACCATAAACTATGTAAAAAACGCTGTGCCGAAGCCAAAACATCCTCCATTGTGTTTAATGAAAAATCATACACAATAGGAGGATTGTTTTTATGTCAGTCAATTTCAAGCACATAGGCCGGAGGGTCAAGGAAATCCGCCACGCGAAAGGGTTGTCACAGGCTGAGCTTGCGGAGCAGATCGATATGTCCGTGCCGTACATAAGCCTGATCGAAACCGCCGCGAAAAAGGCAAGCCTTTCCACCCTGATCCTGATTGCCAACGCACTCGGCGTTACGGTGGATGCCTTGTTAAGCGGCAACCAAACCAACGACGCTGCGGAATACTACTGCGATTTGGTGTGCCTTATCAATGATTGCAACAACTACGAAAGGCGCATCATTTTCGAGGTGGCTTCCGTAACCAAGAAAAGTTTGCGGGATAACAGCCGCCTTCACCCCTATTTCGGGGAGACGTAAAAAATATTCCCCGGAATATTAACCGACGGTAAAGTGGTTTACCTCCGGTTAATTTCCTTTGTGCGAAATCCCCCGTATAATAACAGTATTCTACTTTGTTCGGGGGGATTCGCAATGCAGGAGAACCAACCGGCGAAAAAAGACGCCGAAATCCGCAAGGAAAAAATACGCGCGAAATATCAAAGCGCGATTCCTGATGATATTGATATTATTCCGGCAACACCACAGGAAAACTTTTTTGAGGATGAAAAAGAGAAGCGGGTGGCCTTTTATGTGCGCGTGTCCACCGACGACCCACGGCAAACGTCATCGTTCGAGCTGCAAAAAGGCCATTATACGGAAATGTTGAACCGCCACAAGAACTGGAAACTGGTTGATATTTATGCCGATGAGGGGATATCCGGGACATCGCTGAAGCACCGCGACGCTTTTGTAAAAATGATTGCCGACTGCAAAGCTGGTAGGATTGACTTAATTGTTACGAAGAGTGTTTCCCGGTTCGCCCGGAATGTCGTTGACTGTATCGGGTATGTGCGGCAACTGGCTGCCATGCAACCGCCGGTGGGTGTTTTCTTCGAAATGGAAAGTATTTATACATTGAATGACAGCAGCGAGATGAGCCTTTCGTTTATGTCCACATTGGCGCAGGAAGAATCACATATAAAAAGCAGGGTCGCAAATGATTCTATTGAAAAGAGATTCCGACGCGGGATATTCCTGACTCCGCCGTTGCTCGGTTATGACCAAGACGAGGACGGCAACCTTGTAATTAACCCGGAGGAAGCGAAGACCGTACGGTTGATTTTCTTCATGTATTTATACGGCTGCACCTGCCGGCAAATAGCGGAAATGCTTACGTCTTTAAAGCGAAGAACAAAAAAGGGCAACACCGAATGGGCGCCCGGTTCAATATTGCAGATCTTGCAAAACGAACGGCATTGCGGGGACATACTCGCCCGTAAGACATGGACGCCGAGCTATCTTGACCACTTGCCGCGAAAAAACCGGAATAACCACAACCAATACACAAGGAAAGACAACCATGAGGCCATCGTCTCGCGGGATGATTTTATTGCGGTTCAGCGTTTGATAAGCAATGCCAAATACGGGAACAAGGGCATATTGCCCGAGCTGAAGGTTATCACGGAAGGCGCATTGAAAGGTTTTGTTTCCATCAATCCACGTTGGGCGGCTTTCAGCGCCGACGACTATCGCATAGCCTCCGAAAGCGTATATGAGGAAACAGATAAACCGGAATCAAAGCCTTTGGAAGTGGAGGCTCAGTCCGGTGATTTTGATTTGCGCGGATTTGAGGTCACCCGTTCCCAGTTTTTTGATACCGCCCGTAAATTGTGCGTTACACTTTCAACAGATAATATCTGGTTCAGTACGGAATGTATACGAAAATTCAAAAAAGAATTGTATGTGGAGATGCTGGTTCATCCCCATGAACACTTGCTTGCGGTTCGGCCCTGTGCCAAGGAGTGCCGAAACGCCGTCAGGTGGGCAAAAATCAACGAAGCAAATTACAATCCGCGTGACATCAGCGGCGCGGCATATTTGAGTACGTTATATGAGATATTCGGCTGGAACACCGAATTGAGATACCGTGTCAGGGGCGTGCGCAGGCAAAAGGACAATGAGTCCGTTGTGATTTTCGATATGAGGGATACCGAAATCTTTATTCCCGACATGGCGGCTGAGAGTTACTTTAATGACGATATTCGTCCCGTGTATGCGAATCCGAAAAATACCGTCGTAGCTTTCCCTCCATCCTGGGCAGGCAATTTCGGCAACAATTATTACCGGCATTCACAGGCGCGGGAATTGGCGGCTATCGACAAAGACGGCATGTGGAATGTGGCTGTGGAAGGTCAGTCTTACAACGATAAGCCGGATATCAATGTAACCAATACTGAAATCATTTCCAGAAGCATAAAGCAAATGATTAGCGATATGGAACAAAGGGGTGCGGATGATGGAAACGGAATATAGGGCGCCTGATACTGATGAACGAATGAACAGAGAACCTATGGAAACAGCGCGGCCCGAAGAAGAAATCATCCAGGATGACTCTTTTAGTTATGACGGGTATCAGGTGGTTCGCGGTGAATTCTTTGCCCATCTCCGCGAACCTTCAATCACGTTCAACAACCACAAGGTTTCGCTGAATACCGCTTGTTTGAAGCGTCTGCCCGATGTGGAGTATGTGCAAATCCTTGTTAACCAGAATGAGCATAAGCTCGTCGTCCGACCCAGCAGCGAGGATGAAAAGGACTCGTTCCTTTGGTGTACCATGGGCGGAAACAGGAAACCAAAACAAATTACCTGCCGGGTTTTCTTTGCTATGATCATAGATTTAATGGACTGGAATCCAGATTACCGTTATAAGCTGCTCGGCAAACTAATCCGCAGCGGCGATGAGTATCTGTTCGCTTTTGACTTAACCTCGACAGAGATTTTCCAGCGCTTTGTTGTCGAGGGTGAAAAACCGAAAGCATCCCGTACACCCGTATTCCCTGTGGAATGGAAAAATCAGTTCGGATTGTCTGTGGAAGAACACCGCAAACGGCTGCAGGTGAATATCTTTAAGGGCTACACGGTCTTTAGCGTGAATAATGAATCAAGGGCAGAATCAGCGGATAGCACCGCAGAGCCGCAGAATGAGGAGGTACCCAGTCATGAGTAGCAACTCCGGCCGCCCGGCTATATTGATCGACCTGAAAAAAGACAGGATACGGATATACAAAAGAACACTTCACGCTATTGGCGACCCGAAATACATATTGCTGCTTGTCAACCCGGAAGACCGCACAATCGTTATTCTTCCCAGCGACCGGGATGATCAGAGGGCGTTCCGCTTACCGCAAGCGCGGTTTGATGACAAGCAATGCTTTGAACTCCACAGCAAAGCGTTGGTGCGGAACTTGCGTGGTATGTGTAATGACTGGATTGACGATTATTCATACCGCATTTATGGTGAAGTCGTTAAACATGAAGGGATAGCGCAGTTTTACATCTCAGAGTCTATGCCCACTTACGGGATGAGGGGGTAAAAATGACCGAATATGATATCTATACATTGAAAATCGACGAGGAATTCAAAAACCTCATCCCGCCCCTTTCGCCGGATGAGCGAAAACAGCTTGAAGAAAACCTTCTTCAAGACGGATGCCGCGAGCCCCTTTGCGTATGGAACAAAACCATTCTCGACGGCCACAACCGATATGAGATTTGCACCCGCCATCAGATTCCTTTCAAAATCGCCCACATCTTCCTGAGAAGCCGTGAGGAAGCGGTCGCGTGGATATGCGCAAACCAACTTGGCCGCCGTAATATAACGGACGAATCACGCCGGTATTTAATTGGCAAAAGATATAAAATGGAGCAAATCATTGGCGCCCATAATGCCGTCGGGACAAACCAATATACAAGGAAAGAGGTTAGGCCCAAAATATTGACCGAACCACTTTTTGAAGAAACAGCCTGCCGTACGCGCGAGCGTCTCGGCAAAGAGTATCGTATTTCACACGCAACCGTCGACAAATACGGAATATACGCAAATGCGATTGACTCGCTTTCAAGGGTAGACCCAGAGTTGGCGCCTAAGATTTTATCCGGGCAAATCAAAATCTCACAGGAAAACATCCTTGAACTTTCCCGGCTGTCGCCATCGGATATTCGGCGTGTGAGTGCGGAATTAACAGAAGGCGATGCCGGTTATTCGGGCACGAGAAATATTGTTCCGAAAAGAAAAAAGGCAAAAAAGCAGGATTACCTACTATTGCCTGAAATTTCAGTGAAAAATATGCCCGCATATGACCCGGATGCGGAAATACTCAGCCTTGTGTTTACGATTCCGTCATGGATCAGCTCCATCGAACGAACGCGCTCCTCAGCTGACTTCACAGAGGTTTCCAGTAACGCGCGCCATAGGCTTGAAAATGAATTAAGCCGTTTACAATCGACTGTTGACGCTGTGCTTACGGCGGTCAAGGAGGAAATATGATGGAAGACCTCAGCATGTTTGTACCAAAGGTTCATTTTGAACAGATACCCATTAAAAATCTGGTATCCAATCAGGAATACCAGCGCAATTTATCAGCTTCCCATATCCGGCGGACAGCGGAGAACTTCGACCTTTACCAAATTAACCCTGTGAAGGTCAGCCGCCGCAGCGGAATAAATTACGTTTTTAACGGTCAGCATACGATCGAGATTGTCGCAACGGTGTCCGGCTCCCGTGACACGCCAGTCTGGTGCATGATTTACGATGAGTTGGACTATGTTCAGGAAGCGGATATTTTCGCCAACCAGCAAAAATACATCAGGCCTTTGCTCCCATATGAAATCTTTATGGCAAATGTGGAAGCGGGTAATGACGACCAGCTTATTATTAAGTCTTTGGTTGAATCGTACGGCCTTTCAATCACATCGAATAAGGTCCCGGGCGGCATATGCGCCGTCGCCACACTGGGATATATATATCAGAAATACGGTTTCCACGTCTTAGACCGAACCCTGCGCTTATGCATTGGCACTTGGGAGGGCGATGTAAATTCCTTGTCCTCAAATATGTTAAAGGGTATTGCCCACCTGGTTGTAGCCTTCGGCGAGAATTTGAGGGACGACATATTCAAGGATAAAGTCGGCGGGTTTTCTTCAAGGGAAATCGGGCGCACGGCAAAAGAAAGGAAAGCCGGGTCTCTCGGGTATGCCGAAGCCATGCTAATCGCCTACAACAAGAGAATGAAAGCGGCATTGAAATGGTCAAAGCTATACACGAACAAGTTCGGCGTGCCGGATGAGAATGAAGAAGATATGGATTTCGCTGATGAGGATGATGGGGGTGCATGAGAAGTATTCTTTGGGCTTGCCCTTGTGCGGTCAATCCATTAAATTCGCCCCATGCCCGTCGAGCCATACTCCTTTATTTTATCTGTTCGTTTTTATGTCGATTTGCTTTAAAACCACTATATAACGTTCTATTCCTGCATGACCATCAGAAGTAATGACATTATAAACTTCAAGTGAATTTACCTTTCCTTGAAATACATTAAAGGAATTTCTTCATCTTGCGCTTCCATGAAAATAATCTCGTGCTCTTAAAACTTCAACATCGGTAAACAGATACCGCATTTCCTTCAAAATCTGATCAATCAGCTGTTCAGGAAGCTGTAAATTCCGCAAAGCCATCAGCGTGTAACCGCAACAGGCATCATTAGACCAATCATCAAAAAGCAATTCGTGCAATGACTCTTTTGGGATAGATTCTTTTTCATTAATCATATTCGGTGAGTCCTTTCCAAGTTTCTCACCAAATATATATGCGGACAAACTGTTCTTTATTCGGTTAGCATAGATTCCTGTTCCAATCGGAGCTTATTATCAACCATATAATTGATGCATTCATAACAATCTGTCAACTCAGACTTTGACAGCAATGCCCTAAGCTTTTCAGCGTACGATTGCTGAATTGGCACTGTGAACCTACTGAATTTTTTTAATTCAATTGTTCCCATTCGATATGCCTGAACATCAGTGAAAATTTCCTTTCGCAAGCGCAGCAGCATACTGAATCCGCCGTAATCAATATCCCCCCAATGCAGCCAGCTACAGTTGCTATTTTGCATAGATTTTTTAATTGCAAGAAAAAACATTTTGCGGGATGGACTGAATTGCCCTGCGTGATATAAAACCAGCTCATCGGGTGATTTTTGTTTTTGGATATAGTCAAAGTAATTGGCACGGTTCTCTATGGTAATAATTCGAGCAATGTTGTTCATCTTGATATTTGTAATTCGTCTGACATCTGAAATAAAAACACTTCCTCCAAGATCAAGGGGCGTGTAATCAACAGTTCCGGCGTCAAAGCATATTTGAATATCGCCGCAGAAGTCAAATTGTTCCGGATATTTTGTGATGCCCGCTTGCCGAAGAATATCTTCCTCTGTAGAATCATCTGCCATATCCATATATTTACGCAGAATTGACAGCAATTTGGATTTGACAGACCGTTCGAACAATTTCGAATCACCAAAGCAGCTCATGGAAAATACACGCTCGGTTAATTCGGTTTCGCCTAAGTTATCTATAAAACGAATCGTCTTAATCAGGTTTATCCTATCGGATTTACTGGCCGGTACAATAGCCGGGAGCTTTCGGTTGCGATTGATAGCATCAAGCACATCATTCAGATAATCCAATGCCCACTCCAGGTGAAGCTGCCCTTGCAAACTTTCCAATTCCGCACGAACTTCTTCGATTTCATCCTTCTTTGGCATCCGTCCTACCAGTTTATATGCCGTCTCAAGGTTTTCAAAGATTAGCCATGCTTCTGAGATTATATGATTTACTTCGCCCTTCATCCATTTAAAATCAACCACTCCATCCACTTTAAGCTGACAGACAGCACGATTAACTGTTAGACGGATTTCAGGATTTTCTATGTTATAGTCCGGGAAGTCCGCAAGTCCATTATGATACAATTTAAGCATTATCCTGCGGGTTGGCGCATCTCCTGTCTTGAAAGCGATGCTGCGTTCATATTTATCCAGCAGGGTGTTTATAAGTTTTAATCTAATATCAGTCATAAACTATATCCTCAATTTGACGCGGGTCAAATTCTTTTACACAGGTACTTTTACCTTCTCGATACACCAAGAGGTTGCGATCAACAAGCGTAGCAATATCCCCGATTTTATCGGGCGGAGCTGACAGGATAACTTGAAATTTAAATTTTCTCAGTAATTCAATGCTGCGTACGATACGCTCGCCGTCCATTTTAGAAAATGCCTCATCAAAGATGATCAAACGAGAAGTTTTTTCACTCTTGTCACGTCCGATTCGATATAACTGCGCAAACGAGGCAAGCACAGCAATATAGAATGGCGTCTGTGTTTCACCTCCTGATTTTTTGGAGAGAGTCTTTGACAATCGCTCAGATGTACCATCTTTGTGCGTAACTTCCAAGTCAAAAAAAAGATATGTACGATAATCAGTATATTCAATTACGCGCTTTTCATAATCACCGATCTTTCCGCCCGTGCCATCCTCACGACAGGCATCATCTAACAATTTTTGTATTGCCACAGATTGCGCGTCTGATAATGCATAAACCGGTACTGTGAATCCGGCGAATAGTATAAGTAGTGCTGCCATAGTAACGATAATATTCTTCATTCAAAGTCCTCATTCTAAAATCGTCCACATTATATAAATAATGGGACCGCTCATTTTATGTATGTCATTGGCGTATATCGAATACCATCCGTGAGCTTTTCCTCGCAATCAGCAACAAACCCTAAGCACGCATACACTGCTACAGCATAAGGAGATGAATTTACAGTTATTATATTCTTGGCACTACTTTGAAGCATCTGCTTAAAAAGTGCTTTACCGATACCTTGTTTGTGGTAATTGCCATCTACAAAAAATAAACTAATATGATTTTCGCTGTTTTTGGTTGCAATAACTCCCACAAGTTTGCTATCAATGTATGCGCCTAGCATTTCTAGTCCATCAATGAAGCCCTTGTCGTCCAGAATTTTTTTAAAAGAGTTCACCCCTTCAGAGGAATAATCCGGAGCTTCATATTGCATGAAGGTCTTTTCTATAAGCAATAATGCACACTCTCTTTTATCAGCATCAATTTTTTCAATCAACATCTGTATTTCTTCCTTATACACAGTTTATAAATAGTAAGACTAAGCTCAACCGGCATGCGAACCCTAGTGGGTTGTTGACTGAATTTCCCGTTACACTCATTACTATTGGTTTATTTATCAAATCTAACGTTTAAATATTTAGATGATCCACCTTATGCTACCATAGCTTTGAGCAGATGCATCAGCGCTTAATAACTCCCAACCCTGTAAGCCTAATTCATTCAGTTCATTTTTAAACGTGCTGTGGTCAACTTTACCCCCGAATACTCCTTTGGCATCAGTAAACAATGTCTTGTATTCAAATTGCTCCAAATCATCGCTCTCCTATAAGTTTTTTAATTAAGGGTATAGACATAATGAGAACTCCAAGATTTTGTGTAAAACCTTCTAATATAGAAATTGGGGAGGCCATATCATACTCACTCTATAGGATAATCTTATTAGTTCCTGGTATGGGCTTTAGGAGATAATCGAACTCCTTCTCTATATAAATGAACAACAGTAAAGATCACAGCCGTAACAGTATATAACACCGCTAATAAGGCAAGCAAATACACATCTTTTCCAATAAAGAATGTTAAAACGAAATTAAACAAAAAATGCATCCAAAATGATAAAAATAGGTTATTACATTTTTTCATACATACACCAATTATGATCGAAAATGCAGTTATCCCAATGATAAATGAAAGAATATATATTAATAAATGCAATCCGCTATAATTAGTAGAAACAAACCATAATGGTAAATGCCAGAATGCCCAGATTAAACCTAAAATCAGGTTGCCTTTCACAAAACCATATTTACCTTCCATCTCTGCCATCAAGAATCCTCTCCATCCGGATTCTTCACCACTTGCACCTTGGATAGCAGTAAATAGAATGTTGCTCAATAATGCAGTAGATGCAAATTGGAGCTGTGCAGTTTTTTCAAAGACTGCTAAAACCCCTGTTGATATCAGAAACACGCCTACTATCACTAAGGATGCAATAAAAAAAACAGAAGAATTCAGTTTTTCTTTAAAAGCCTCTTTATAAAAGTTCTTTATGGAAGTATCTGGTTTTAGCTTTTTTAGCATAATCAGAAGCACTATTGTTGGCGCCCAACTGCATAAAGTTGTTACACAACTCATACCAAAAGGCGTAACATCAAAAACAAAAATTGCTATCCCGCCAAGGCCTAAAACCATAAACCAAAACAACAGATATGTAAACATTACATATTGCCACATTGTATTCATCTTTTTAATCTTCATATTATTCTTTTCCTCTCAATAAGTGGCCTATAATTGCATGCTCTTTGGTCATGCCCAGCTGCACATTATTGCGATTAGCAAGCCCAGGTGCCAAGATTCTTGGGCGTGTCCACGGTTTAAACATAATGCGTAACTGAGATTTAACGGCTACTACATTTTATGCTCATAATATGTAGAAACAGTAGGGGGGAACCTGCTTGTTTTGCCCTATCAGTTTAGATTATATTTAATCTACTATTTTAATATCCACATCTGCATTTAAGTAACCTTTCATACCAACCATAAACCAATCCGGATTTACTACATCTGCTTTTATTGTGCAGTTTATGATGCTTTGTCTGCCAAGCGCACCAACGAAATTCCCCATTCTATTGGCACCATCCACAAAATGTGTAACTTTTACATTAGAGTGACAGTTGCTAAGCTGTGTCCCTACATCTCCACAAAATCCACCTATAACCATTGGAATACCAGCATTTCCTTTTGTTATGATAACTTCTCCATTCGCGGTGCAATGCTCAAGATTCCCAAGGACACTTCCTGCAAAACCACCTGCATAGTATGCCGCTGTAACCGTTACATTGGACGTGCAATCTTTGATAAGCCCATCGCCAGATTCCCAAAAGCCTTCTTGATCGTATTTTTCATTGACTCTTGTATAGTCTATCTCACCAACAAATCCTCCTACATAGGACTCTCCCTCCACATTTCCCGAAAAACTACAATTTTCCACCTGGGCATTTGTGGATATCATGCCGGCAAAACCACCTGTATAACAATTTAGATCCCCTGTGTAATGATTTACTACACGACCCTGTAAACTTAAGTTTTTTACAATGGCATCATCATTCAGCACTCTAAAAAACCCAAGCGCCTTTGCGTGCTCATTAAAGTTGAATCCTGAAATGGTGTATCCTGCACCGTCGAAGGTGCCATTAAAGCCCATTGGCACTTTAAGGTTCAGTGCCGCCGCATCAAATGTTTCATTTTCATGATAGGTACCAATGGGCATAAATTCATTATTGTCAGTTAAATCAATATCCGCAGTCAAAACAAAATTGCCATTGACTGCTTCAGGTTTTTTTGCACTTACGTCATTGGAAAACTTAATTAGTTCGTCTGCATTGCTAATTTTCACAACATCTGAACTTATGGGGTCTTTGATAATCTCAACCTTTTCAATCTTCCAAATATAATGATCATAGGCCAGCTGCTCAAAGATTGTTCCCTCAAAGCTTTGAGGCATTACTGTTTTTCTAAAAGTGTACTTGCTGTCTAAAAGTTCCTGGTCATCCAAAGATTTTTGCACAACAACCGTTGCCATATCGTCCTTGATTATTGCTTCTGTTGGTCGTATGCTAAGTCTTTTGTCATCAAAGCTAACATCACTAAAGTAATGATCTTCATCAAACGTAACATTGAAATATTCTTTAGTGGCAAGTCTTATTAAACTCTGCCTGTTGCTTTCTGCGCCATATTCTATATTATTTGTTTGGCAATGCATTACTGCAAATCCTGATAGATATACATTTTCTTTGCCACTCGTATATTCAGTACCATAACAACCATACTCGTACAAACGGATTTGCTCATGCAAAGTCCATTCTATCGCCTGATATTCTTCCTCACCCGCGGGTACAACAGATGAAACTTGTGAATTATCAGGAGCTTCACAGTCACTCTGTGAACAGCTAGTAAATGCAATAAGGATAAAGTACAACGCTATTAGGAACGTAATCTTTTTCAACAAACTACCTCCTGCTTTCGCTATTTTATTCTACCAATAAAATATAAATAATCCAGGTTATCTCTCTTGTTGTAAACATAATGTGAAGTCCGCGTAACACCCAAAGACAGTGCTTATATAAATAATACGAAGCGAATATTGGAGATTATGCTCATAAGCCACTCAAAATCTATACCTTTGCGCGAAATGCTTGTTTGTAACGTACATCACTTTTCCAGTAGACAAAAAGGACAATCAGAAACGAAACCGCCTGTGCAACTGTAATACGGACCATTATCAGTTCATCCGCTCCGGTGCTTGTTACCACGTGCAAAATATTAACGATTGTGTTGTTTACAAAGTGATCAGCCATTGCCATCCAAAGAGAGCCTGTTATCTTAGTCAGCAGACAAAACTTGAACCCAACAAGACCTGACGTTACAACGAGCATAACCGCCGACATGATTGCTCCAGTTGCACTGATGTCCCCATCCCAAAAACTGCGTACAGGACCCGCAATGTGCCATATACCAAAGAGTACAGAGGTTATGAAAGCAGCCTTGACAAATGAGTATTTTTTCTCTGTGAGTTTAAGAAACAAGCCCCGAAAGACACCTTCCTCCATGACTACATTTATTATGTTTCCAATTATGCAAATGGCAAAGAACCAAAGCGCAACCTGGTTGCCCCGGTTCCCGTCAACTGCATAACTGCTCACATAGAGCCGAAGCGATTGAAAGTTGGATTTTGATATTTGCAACCATACCTCGACTCCATATGCCAAGATAAATACAGCTATTCCCAGAAAAAGACCATAAAGTATATTCTTCCCCGCTTGCACATTTGCAAAGCCTATATCTTTCATCGTAAGGGAAAAGTGCTTTGCCGCTAATATCATCACAAGGATACCCACAAGTTTGTGGATAAATGCCTCTCCCAAAATACTTTGATCCGTACGGATTAGCATATATTCTATTGTTCTAAAAATAAAACATATCAAGTATATAACCAGAATAGTTTGTATTGGTTTACATTGTTTTTTCTCTTTCATTCTACGCTCCTATTACTTGTGTACGATATAAATAATGTGTACAGCCTAGTATTTTAATATGGATAATTGGAAGCCCAGCAATTTAGAGAGCTACTTTGACTTTTGTTCGACAAGTTGAACCGTGTACCCGTCAGGATCTTGAACTAGAAAGAACCTTATTTGTGGATTCGGTAATATTGGACCTGTAGCCTTATATCCGTGCCCTTTTAGAACATTGATCAATAGGTCTAAATTATCGGCTTCCAAGCCAATCGAAACACCATTACCCGGTTTTTCGATTTTAGTGTTTGGCTCAAATATCAATTCAACCTTTGGCTCATCTGCCTTTCCAAGCATGACGATTTGGCGCTCTGAACTGCCAAACTTTGCTGAAATGTCAAGATTAAGCAGTTCCGTGTAAAAAAATGTACTTTTTTCTAAATCGCTAACTTTAAATGTAACCCAATTTAATTTCATGTTTGCTCCTTATTAATTCAATGCTAATTGTTAAACATAATGCGAAGTATATCAGCGATCCCAAAGGATACTAAATTTAATATAAAATATACTATTGAATTATTTTGTCATCTTATAATATTCCAAGTTGTCTTTTAAGTCTTCAATTATTTTTATTTGCTTAGATAAAAAATCGTTTAACGGAGGAGCAACGATACAGTAGATTCCAAATATCATTAATAATATTATTAAGACCATAACTGAAAAATTTAGTTTTTCAGGATTAGAAAGAGTTGAAACAAGCGTGCCGCCTATATAAGTAATTATCGGTAAAATAAATGTTAAAAAACTCTTTATAGGGACGACGAAAGAAGGCTTGTTGTTGCACCTTTCAATCTCATTTGAGCAAGCATTTAATAGCCATTCGATTCCTTCTTCGCAGTCTAGCGTTTTGCCAAACATAGTATACTTTTCATTTTGCAACATACTTATAAAAGGTTCTAATTTATTTTTCTTGAATCTTGCTACAATTCTGTCAAATTCCTTCTTCCTGCGATTTTCCTCTAATAGGTAAAAAGTAATTAGCAATGCTATTAATCCAATTAGAATTATAATTCCTGCGAGACTCCCTAGTTGATAGATATTGATAAAGAAGAAAACGATTGATAAAGCTATCAATAAAAAAGATATCACTTTCTCCCAAGTATATAATGTCTCTACTTTTCTTTCATTAGCTTTAAAAATATTAGTTTCGTAATCCTTTAAAAACCAATAAAACATGAGTTCTCTCCTTTTAACTAAAACTTTATGTACATTAGCAGTAGCCTTTATATTTTGGCGTGTTATATATTGTAAATAAGCATAACTAGATACTGGCCATCAAAAAAAAGAACGTACATCGTGCGCGCAAAACCTCTTCAAATAGTCTTCAATATCAAACAACTCTACCTGAGAGTCTTTTCGTAAATACAGAGGGTGGTGCGGATGTCCTTTGATTGATTTTTTACCGCAACTTACCCATTTGGCATCATGTTGCTTGCCGATTGCAATCATGTCTGATAGACAATCAAACAAATATGCTCGCTTTTCTATAATTGTGCCCCATGCTGCCCACACAGTTGGTAATGTAGAAAGAGATAGTATGTACTTAAAGGCATTCATATTTTCTAGGTGCAAATGAGTATTTATTGTCTTATCAATGTCATTCGGTGAAGTGGCACGTTGGGCATAAACATTAAACATGATGAAGGAATCGAAGCCGTTGTTCAGCGCAATTTGCTTGACACTTTGAAGCGTTGGATCAAGTTTATCTGGTTCAGCCGTCGACGGATTAATACCAATACAGACAAGCGGATTATTCCCGATTGTCCCCAGAATATAACGGTACTCTGTATAAGTATTAGGGACAAAAATCCACTTTTGTACATCGTATCGATTAGTTGACTTCTCTGTCTCCCGCAGCTGAGTTGCAAAAGTAATATCCCCAAAGGTGCGGATATCTTTTATAGGAATATGACTCATCCCAAACCTCCTAGTTGTTTAAGGGGCATAATTCTGTAGGATTTTGCTACATATTTTAGGTGAAGATAAATTGGTTCGTCACGCAACTTATTTGGCATATCTACATCTTCTTTCTTTAGTGTTTATTTAGTTTTAATAAACATAATGGGAATTTCAGGTGTACACATTACTCGATCTTGGGTCCAAAATTTATAAAATCAATCACTCTTAATGCTTTTTTTGCTGCAGTGTGAGCCACGGAGAGCTCAGTGGATTTCAATATTGCCAAAAGCCCTTGCGCATCTTCAAGCTCTACTGCAGCCTCACAAATAACACGAGCCCAATAAGAATAACTTTTGCCACTCGATAATTTGTAAGTTCTCTCTGCAAGTTTTACTAACATCTCCCCAACAGGCTTATCTTCATCACAGATTTGATATAAATCAGTTTTCGCATCTTCACATAAGTATTTATCATTATTTCTATTTTTGCTGTATAACTTTATAAGATTTTTACGTTTTTCCCCTGACTTTTCATATTGCTCAATAAGTTTTTGAGCAAACCCGCTGCTTTTTGAAAGGAATTTATTATCTTTTATAGCCTTAAAACCTTCTGTAAACTCTAAAACACCATTATGTATGGCCCCCCCACCAATCTTTGCAGCTCGACTTATATAGCTTTTTAATTGATCTAAATCAGAAGTCATTCTTACAAAATACCAATATGGCCCCAAAGTACCCGTATAGGATAAACTTGCCGCTATAAAAGGCCAAGTGTCAACAGACGTTAATACCTCTTCTTCAAATTGCGTTATTCCTAGCAAATAAAATTGAAATGCAAATACTTCATACACCGATTCAATAGGAGGCGGATCAAATTGATTTTGATCTAGCCTGCCATTCGCAGTTCCTCTATCAGCGTATACTTGATCCCGTATATTAGAAAAAGACTTTTTTAAGTATTGTGGTTCAATCGGTAGTGTAGATGGGTTGCCTTTTTGTATGACGACTGGCATACCAACCTGAGATTTTGAAACTTTTATTAAGGAAGCATATTTCGAAGTTTCAAGCGTCTCAAGCAGAAACGAAATATCATTGGTTTTCGGAGCAATACAAAGCCTTTCAAACGCTGGGAACCAATCAGGTTCTTGATCTGGCAATTCTGGAACAACTAAATAAACAGATGCTAATGCATTTGCTTTATCTATATCTGATGAGGATTTTGCCACTTTAGAAATCATATCGTCTATTATTAAATCATAACTTTTAGGCATTTCAATTTTACGAGGTACGGTCAACGTATATGTTTTTATTCTTGAAGATTCACCTAAAATATCAATAAACGTTATTACATCATTAACACAAGCAATGCATACATCTCGAGATGGCCCTATTCCTGCATGTAGGCCACCAGCACGAGCCTTGGTTAATAATTTGAATTTTGAGGTAGTGTTTAATATGTTGGAAATATGTTTTGCCGGATCTTTAATACCCTGGGTCAAAAACAACATTTTAGGTATTTGTGAATTAATAAGTTTTCTAAAATCATCCACTATATGAGTGCCAGTTTTATAAAATCCAGATGGATGAAGGAGTGCTTTTTCTCCTTGAGCCTGTACAATAATCGCACTCATTGCTAATTCAGCTGAAACACCAGCCAAACCGATTGCAACAGCATTTTTTGAAGTCGATTCCCTAATTTCATGCCGTTGTGGTAACCCTAATGCCGTTACTGCTAAACTTATTGCGTCTACACTGGCTTCAAAATAGCGAATAGTATTACGTTTTAAATACATCGGCATAACACTCTACCTCAACATATCAACTAAGTTTTCTGCTATACAAAATTCCTTAAATCAAGCCTACCGTAGCACTCAGTAAACGTCCCATTGGTACTATATAAGCACAGACATTTACCTTAAAGCTGGTGATGTTTGTGCTTATTTTTTATAATAAGGGGAACCATGGTCTGGCTTACTTCCCATTGGATTTCGCATCCGAGCAATAATCTGCCGACCATCCCCTTGTTATGAGCATTCGATTTAGCAGGTTGAAACCATACGGCTTTCGCGTCACTAACCAATCTGAATGGTAATAAGCAAGGATGGATACCATGTGATTCTAAGGAGGAACTTTATGATTAGTGTTGGAGTTGATGTTTCCAAAGGAAAGAGTACAGTTTGTTTTATGAAACCGTATGGTGAAATCCTGATTTCTCCATACAACTTGCAGCATTGTGAGCATGATTTAATGCAGTTAGTTGAACAAATACATAGGCTGAACGAAATCCAATACTGGCGTTTCTGAAGTAACATGGTGTATTTGTTAGCGTTGTAAATGCCTATCTCATGAAAAAGTACGCCATGATCGCGATTCGGAAAGGAAAAACTGATCCGCTTGACGCAATAAAGATTGCAAACTATGGAATAGATTATTGGTAAGATATAGTAGACTTTGAGCCGAACTCTATCGGCCAGCTACCGCAGATATAGCTGGTCAGCTTTACTATACTTATTTTCAGGTTCATCTCAAAGCGTCACCGTTCAGAAATTTATGCTTGACTTTTATTAGCAGGATTATTGCTACGATTTGTTTGCTTGTCCATCATAAACATAATGCGAAGTTTAGTTTTTGCTGGCATTTCAACTATTCCGTTATAGTGATCACATCAAAATAGTATTGTCGTTTATATCATTTTTTACTTGTGAGCAAGCATACTTTCCGGCTGCGTCAAATTTGGCACCACAATCTATTAATAGTTACTGTAATTGATCTTTGTATACAATACATCCCCCAAAAATTTGTATCATGTATTTTGATATTTATATTGATGTCTCATTATTTCAAATTCTTTGTAGTAGATAACAGTGATGTCTTCTTAAATATTTAAAACTTACCCTAATTGCACAACAAGCCTGTCCGTCAATAAACATAATGAATAATTCATAATGTATCGAAATTAAAATTAGATTTAAACAAAAGTATTCTATGGATTGGGTAATTAAGAGTTAAGTTCTATTCTTAACAATGCTAGCTTTTCGTGAATAGCATCAACCTCTCTCTGAAGCGCATTATCTTCAATATCAATAGCTGGTTGAAAGATATTCATATTACCTTCAAAGTGGTTAAACTCATTGAGCAGTGTTTTTCTTGATGTGAAAAATACCCTGTATTGAAGTTTACTATCGAAATTTGGATCGGTTCTATCACACTTAAAAGCCTTTTGGATAATCTGACCTAACATTGCATCCTCATCATGACGCCGACTAGCTGGAAACAATTCAACCAAGGTAGATTCAACGCACATCCTCAAATGATAATATAATAATGTTTGCTTTAACGTTTCTGATAGTAATGGCAATCTAACTGGGTCTACTGTCCTAACATTTGTGCAATCAAAATCTAATATATCTTGAACCGACACCACACACTCCTCACCAAAATCATATCCAAATAGATTCTGATATATTTGATTAACATCGACAGAGCCATTTTCATATCCGTGCATAATGGAGGATAGGCTAGAGTATATATCATTTTCTGTACATATAATGTGGGCATATCCTCGCAAAAATGGAATCATTGCCATCAAAAAGATTCTGATATCAATTACAACATCGCATAATTGAGTGGATGGATCTCCATTGCGGAACAATTTAATTAAGTCATGAAGATTATTTAGTATTTTCTTTTCCAGATCATTTACCCGGACAAATCCATTAACTCCACCATTCGTGTTATTAAACATATATAAGTTAAAACATCCAGAGTTTTGAAATTCTAGCAAACGGACTAGTTCAAGATTATGTGTTAGAATTATACATTTTTTCTTTTCCAAAAACTTAATAATACAATATGCTATCTTGTTTTTATATATGGAATCAAAACTTGAAATTGGATCATCTAACACCACAAATTCTTTATCAGAGTGCCTTGCAAGCAAAAGTTCAAATGCTAACGAAATGAAATTACGCTCTCCTGTACTTAGCTTTAGTGGTTTCTGATTCTTATCACCAACATCATCACCAAGAAATGCTTCACCGTCAAGCAACAACCTGAAATTTTTCCCATTTCGCTCATCTCTTATTATTGTTATTTCAGGACCAATGTTCTCATTTACCACTTCATTGATTAACATCAATTCCTCATTATCCAGCATGGGTTGTCTATTTAATAGGTTTTCATATTCAGTGAAATGCGTATCTAAGCTCGTTTCATCAAATATCTGCAGAAATAAATTCGTGATGTTCTTTAATGTAGAATTGACATATTCACTTAGCTCATTTTGAAGTATTTGTAAGAAAGGATAATCTCCTGTACTAATGAAGTCTGATACTCTAGCATGTATAGAAAAAGGATCACCATACTGCAAAGAAGAATTATTAATTATGTTATCCAAAACTTCCTTTATTCTAGTCGGTAAGTTAGTGTAAATCCTATTGCGGTTCACTGTCTTTCTATGGGTAAGCTCATCAATTGATATATTCTGTGCATCACACACTACGCAAACTGTTTGGCTAGGATACTTGTTTAATATTTTAATAGCATCATCATTTTGTTCGATTTCTTGAATCTCACCAACTTGTTCAATTTCAGCAGTTATCGCCAACACATCTTTGATTAATTGCTGATTCTCTACTATAAATATTGTTTTTTCTTCAACTATCTCGGGTATATTTTCTACAGAAAGGCTTTTTATATAGTGGACAAACTCTATTCTATCTATTTCACTCCGACGGTTCCGAGTCGGGATAATATCTCGAATGTAGTTCGCTATTACTTGGTTATTCATACTTGATAAAAAGTAATCATCTCTCTTAGTTATTCTATATTTTTCTTTAAGTGTCTTAGTAAAAACCACAAAGCAACTATTGAAGATATCTTCTATAATTTTTCGTAATTCATATTCCCTTCGAATATCCTCACCTATAAGATAATCAGATGTATTACCATGAATAATATTCCGGGTGCTTTGGTCACCGATAATATGAAACCTCTTATCCTCAGGTGTTATTGGTACATCATTATATACAGCGGAAAAGTCAACCGCCTGGCTTGAATTCTCAATCTTTAGAACGTTCGAAAGAGTAGTTTTTCCCATACCATTAGGAGCGTAAACTACTACCATCCCACATTGCCCCATTATTTTGAATTCAAGATTATTATGTGATGACATAGAAAAATCATCAAACTCAGGTTCAAGTATATCCTGATACTTGAGGTTATTAAAAGATAATACATTAGGCATATTTATATTCTCCTTCAAAAGATTACTCACATTTGGTTTGCTCATTATTGCTATTAAATATGATGATATTTTTGAACATTATTAGAATTGTTGAGCAATACGCTTAAATACCGTACAATTACTTTGTTGAATCATGGATTTTACAGTCTCCCAATCGGAGGTTCCTAAATTTGTTTTTAATTGTCTACATAAGACGCTATATAGATTTTCCTCAAATTGTAGCCATTTCTCATCATATATGATTTGGTTTCGTGCTGAATTCAAATTTAAATCGCTATTTTGTCCAATGTCCAATCTAAAAGAGAATGGAAATGGTGTTCTAATTAATGTTTGCGATTGCCTGTTATTATAGTCTGGAACAATTTTGCATGGTACTTCAATTCCGTGTATTGATAATGCTACTTCTGAATTAAAGCGTTTTGAGTATGAAGTATCTGCACTGATTTCTCCATCTGCATCAACAGAAATGCTGGTAGTATTTTCTGAAATGCAGGTAGTATCATATTTAATAGTTGAAGATAGAGTGTATACTTCCCCATCTATTTCAACATTTCTGGAAAGAACTTCTATTTCACTTACAGGAGTTCCATCTTTAATGAGTAACCCTATGCAACCTTTTCCTTTAAAGCTATATTGATCGTCTTTTAAATCAACATTTAGTTTTTTAACATTCTTTTTGTCACTCCAAGAATAATCCAATAACGGATCAAGGACTAACTCATCAAAGCTTTCGCTTGAATGAGTTTCGCTACCTTTATCTGTTTCTATTTCAATTTTCACGGCAGGATTAGGGACTATATTTTTTATACATAGAACGAATTCATCCTCGCTCATCCGATCCCATGGGTGGACAGGACGCAATGATAACACTGTATCTGTACCTGGGTCTTTCTTGTCTGAATCTGAAATAACAAAAAGGCTTTCATATCCTTCAATTGAAATGTGAAGTGCATCGTCACATTCGAATTCGCCTTTTATTCTTCTTGTAGTTACTTCCATTGAATCACACACCATAAAACATGACAATATACCAATTCCAAATCTTGATATCGGTGTAAAAGATGACTTACATGATGACATTAACTCGCTGAATTCTCGCGAAGAGTAGTAAGAGCATCCAATATTTGTATAATATTTATCAACTATGTGTTGATTCATTCCAACACCATTATCGCTTACCCTTAAATAGTCAGTATCGTTTTTTCTAAATAGAGACACTTTTATTCGAGGAGTATAGTCAATTTTCCAAAACTTAGAGAGCTTTGCTCTTAATAAGCAGGCATCAATTGAGTTTTGCAGCAATTCTCGTAATGCCACCTCGGGCTTGCCATATAGCTTTGTACCCATCAGTAAATCAATGATTTGCTTTTTGCTTAGTGAAAACTTTGTGTCATGATAGCGGTATATTGGATTACCAGTAAGAATATCTTTTTTGGCTGTAATTTTTCTTCTGTCGACTTGTGGAGGCAGTGGAATTTTATATGCCTCAAGATCAGCACCTATGCCTTCATCAGATAGATGAGAGAGAATAACCGTTCCGTTTCTAAGTTCTGAATCAATTTGATTGCAAAAAGAGAGTATTGAAGCCTCTATTGCAGGGTGTTCACATTGGGCAGAGAAAACTAGCTTTTTTGAGGAAATTGTCCAAGCATTTATGCTTAGATGCTTTTTCCATTCATTCAATGACACAGGATTTTTAACGGCCAGATGAGAAAAAAGCACTTGCGGCGTTCTCTTTGGATCAAAGTCAATAATATCAGCCAAACGTAACAATGTAGCTACAAAAGGAATGCATAAAAATGTATCTTGGTCACATATTTTAAAACTCTCCATATTGAGTAAATAGGTGTAGCTTTCATTATGGCTAAGGCATATTGCAACCAAATCTTCCGTCAAGTCAGTATCTTGATAAACGACCTTTCCTGCCCAGTAATCGGATATTATTTTCCTTGCACGAGACGAGTGTGTAGTTCTAATGTACTCGGTTACAATATAATCTTCGAGCAACTGTGCTTTGGCATATTCATTTTCTGAACGCAACCGCTCTATATCGGATAACTGATGAGTATATGTCATACGGAAACGATTGAACAACTCCACTTCTCTTGCTAAATCCTTATCATCTTCTAGGTCTGAATACTGTCCTTTCCACGCGAGTATATATTTTTCATCTGGAGCCATCCCAATATCGTGTAAGAAAACAGAAAGAAGGAGCATCAGCAAATCTGGAATAGATAATTTTTGAATGCAGTCCTTGGGAATGAGTTTTCCCATAATTATTAGCATATTAAAAATATGAGTGTCGTCATGTAATGTAAACTCTGGCATATTTCTTATTACCGTTTTCAATCTCATAATAGCAAAGTAGCCTACATTTTGAACAAGTGCTAACACTGCGGGTTGATTCTCATTGATGCATTTTTCTTTCAATTGTTTATAAATAGACATTTTGTCTAATCTGTTTTGTAAATCCACATTCATAATAGATTCCTTCCTTGTTCAATCGTATTTAAATATCAAATGGTGGTTATTAGCGTCAGACCTTTATTGCATTATTTATTTTTTATATAACTTAATCAATTTCGCATTGGTACTATATAAGCACAGACATTTACCTTAAAGCTGGTGATGTTTGTGCTTATTTTTTATAATAAGGGGAACCATGGTCTGGCTTACTTCCCATTGGATTTCGCATCCGAGCAATAATCTGCCGACCATCCCCTTGTTATGAGCATTCGATTTAGCAGGTTGAAACCATACGGCTTTCGCGTCACTAACCAATCTGAATGGTAATAAGCAAGGATGGATACCATGTGATTCTAAGGAGGAACTTTATGATTAGTGTTGGAGTTGATGTTTCCAAAGGAAAGAGTACAGTTTGTTTTATGAAACCGTATGGTGAAATCCTGATTTCTCCATACAACTTGCAGCATTGTGAGCATGATTTAATGCAGTTAGTTGAACAAATACATAGGCTGAACGACGAAGTCCGAGTGGTTATGGAATCAACTGGTGCATATCATTATCCAATACTGGCGTTTCTGAAGCAACATGGTGTATTTGTTAGCGTCGTAAATGCCTATCTCATGAAAAAGTACGCCATGATCGCGATTCGCAAAGGAAAAACTGATCCGCTTGACGCAATAAAGATTGCAAACTATGGAATAGATT
>NZ_DALZQO010000016.1:66134-73148 GCF_032017025.1 Hydrogenoanaerobacterium sp. | reverse complement strand
GACGTAGTCGCCAATCAGCTGCAGGCTGTCCTTATCTCCTGTAGCAATGACGCATTCATTTTTGTTTTTGGTGCAGGTAGCGGCAAGCGTTCCAAGAATATCGTCTGCCTCGTAGCCCTCAAGCTGTACCAGTGTGTAACCGAGGTAACCGAGCAGCTCTTTCAAAATCGGCATCTGCTGGGCGAGCTCCTCGGGCATGCCCTTGCGCTGTGCCTTGTAGCTTTCGTAGCGCTTGTGACGAAAGGTAGGTGCACGCATATCAAACGCAATGGCAACAGCGTCCGGCTGCACGTCGGACGTAATTTTCAGCAGAATGCTCAAAAAGCCGTAGATTGCGTTGGTGTAGGTGCCGTCTTTGGTGGAGAGCAGCTTTATGCCATAAAAGGCGCGGTTTAAAATCGAATTTCCGTCGACTGCAAGCATTTTCATAATAGATTCCTCTTTTAATTTCCATAAAATAAGATTAAAACATAATCTGTTATTATTCTATAATAAGTATACCACAAAACATTGTGAAATTGTTTTGGATTTGTTAAAATAAGGGGCAGACAGTATTCTATGACGCAAAGGAGCAGGCAGATGAAAACGATAGGTTTGATCGGCGGAATGAGCTGGGAGAGCACGGTAGGGTATTACCAAATTATCAATCGTACGGTAAAAGAAGAGCTCGGCGGGCTGCACTCGGCAAAATGCATTTTATACAGTGTGGATTTTCAGGAAATTGAAGAGTGCCAGGCACGAGGCGACTGGGATAAAAGCGCGATCATTCTTTCGCAGGCGGCGCAAAGCCTGGAAAAAGCAGGCGCAGATTTTATTGTCATCTGCACCAATACCATGCACAAGGTCGCCGGTGAGATTGAGAAAAGCATTTCGATACCCATTCTGCACATTGCAGAGGTGACTGCCCGCCAACTGCTGCAAAATGGTATCGCCCGCGTGGCGCTGCTCGGCACGAGATACACCATGGAGCAGGATTTTTACAAAAGCAAATTGATTCAGCAGAACATCGAGGTGCTCATCCCCAATGAGCAGGACAGAGCCTTCGTTAATGATGTAATCTACCATGAGCTGTGTTTGGGTATTCTATCGGCAGAGTCAAAAGCAGGTTTCCTGAAAGTGGTGGATAAGTTGACCGAACAAGGGGCACAGGGTGTAATTCTGGGGTGCACCGAGATTGGTATGCTGATTCAAAACGGCGATACAGCGGCTCCGCTGTACGATACAACCGAAATCCATGCAAAAAGTGCAGTACTGTACGCGCTGGAACAATAGGCATGTCGCGGGGTAAACAAAAGTAAAGGGATAGGGAACATGAACCAAACGTTAAAAATAGGCAACATTGAAATAAAACGCACTGCCGCTCTCGCGCCGATGGCAGGCACCGCAGACCGCGCATTTCGCGAGGTGTGCAAGCGCTTTGGCGCGTGTTATGTGGTGGGTGAGATGGTGAGCAGCAAGGGGCTTACCTTTCAAAGCAAAAAATCAGCAGAGCTGCTGGTTGTGTCGGACGCAGAGCGCCCCATTGGGGTGCAGCTGTTCGGTGACGATCCGCTCACTATGGCGCAGGCGGCAGAGCTTGCGATGAGCTACAAACCCGATATTATCGACATCAACATGGGCTGCCCCGCGCCCAAAATTGCGGGTAACGGCGGCGGCAGCGCACTGATGAAGAACCCCAAGCTTGCGGGGGAGATTACAAAAGCGGTGGTAAATGCGGTGGATATACCCGTGACCGTGAAGTTTCGCAAGGGCTGGAACGACGACTGTGTAAATGCGATAGAATTCGGCAAAATTGCAGAGCAAAACGGCGCGGCGGCAATTACCGTGCACGGGCGCACTCGCGAACAGATGTATGCGCCGCCTGTTGATATCGATATCATTGCGGCGGTAAAGCGAGCGGTCACCTCTATCCCTGTAATCGCCAATGGCGATGTGGTGGATGTGCAAAGCGCGGTGGAGATGTACGAGCGTACGGGTGCTGACCTTATTATGATTGGCAGGGGGGCATTGGGTAACCCTTGGGTGTTTGCCCAGATCGACGCATTTTTCAAGGATGGAACTGTCCTCCCTCCGCCGACACTGGAGGAGAAAACTGAGGTAATGCTGGAGCAGATTCGCCTTGCCTGCGAGTACAAAACTGAGCGGGTTGCCATGCGCGAGGCGCGAAAGCATGCGGCATGGTACCTAACAGGGGTGCGCGGTGCGGCAGGCTTCCGCAGGCAGGCTGGTACGCTCTGCACCTACGATGACCTGCTTTGTTTGGCACAGCAGGTGCTTGACAGCCGGCAGGAAGAACAAAAATGAATAAATGTTTTTGGAAAAAAGACGGTTTTGCCTTGTGCAACCGTCTTTTTTTTGCTATAATAACACGGTACAGAAACAGTTGTACGCCGTACGAGGTCAAAGGTCGGCGGCACTATTTTTAAGGAGTGTTTTGTTTGGAGGTAATCGCAAACATAGTCAAGGTGGTCAACGGCTTTTTGTGGGATTTCGCATTGCTGTTCCTGCTTTGCGGCACAGGTATCTATTTCACAGTGCGCCTGCGTTTTGTGCAGGTAAGAAAGTTTAAGCAGGGCATGAAAGCTGTTTTCGGCAACATTAAGCTGCGCGGAGATAAAGCAAATGAAGACGGAATGAGCTCTTTCCAGTCGCTGGCAACCGCCGTTGCGGCACAGGTGGGTACCGGCAATATCGCGGGTGCGGCTACCGCAATTGCATCCGGCGGGCCGGGCGCAATTTTATGGATGTGGGTGTCCGCGTTTTTTGGCATGGCTACCATCTATTCTGAGGCAACACTGGCACAGCAGTTTAAAACCCGTGTGGACGGTGAAATTACCGGCGGGCCTGTGTACTACATAAAAGCAAAATTTAAAGGCAAATTCGGCAAATTCTTAGCAGGCTTTTTCTCGGTTGCCATCATTCTTGCACTTGGCTTTATGGGTAATATGGTGCAGTCCAACTCCATTGGAGATGCTTTTTACATCGCATTTGGCATCAACCCCCTAATTGTTGGTATTTGTGTAGCTGCAATTGCGGCATTTATTTTTATTGGCGGTGCAAAGCGTATTGCATCGGTTACCGAAAAAATTGTACCGATCATGGCAGTTTTGTATGTGCTTGGTTCACTGGCAGTTCTGGCGGTAAACTGGAGAAACATCGGCAATGCGTTCGCACAAATTTTTGTACTGGCATTTAATCCGCAGGCAATGGCGGGCGGTGTTATCGGTGCTACGGTACAAAAGGCGGTTCGTCTTGGCGTGGCGCGCGGTTTGTTCTCCAACGAGGCGGGCATGGGTTCTACCCCGCATGCCCATGCAATGGCGAAGGTGAAGCACCCCTGTGAGCAGGGCGTTGTGGCTATGATCGGTGTGTTTATCGATACCTTTATCGTGCTCACCATGACCGCACTGGTTATTATCTCCACCGGTGCTCTTTCAACCGGTGCCACCGGTGCAGCTCTGGCGCAAAATGCGTTTAACTCGGTGTTTGGCAGTGCGGGCAACATTTTTATTGCCATTTGTATGCTGTTCTTCGCCTTTTCCACCATCGTTGGTTGGTACTTTTTTGGCGAAGTGAATGTGAAATACCTGTTCGGTAAAAAGGCGGTTAAATTTTACTCCTTGCTCGTTATCGTATTTGTTATTCTGGGCTCAATGATGAAGGTCTCTCTGGTATGGGATATGTCCGATATGTTCAACGCGCTTATGGTCATCCCCAACCTAATCGGCGTTCTGGCGCTTTCGGGGGTAGTGGTAAAGCTTAACAAGCGCTACGAAAGCGGCAATCTGGAGCCGCTTGAGTTGGAAGATAAGAAGTAGAGCACACCTGTAAGTGGGGGGCGGAATTGTTCCGCTCCCCTTTTTCTGCCATTTGGTTGATATTGGCGGCAGAAACCCATATAATAAGAAATAGAATATGACGAAAAGATGAGGCTAGCTGGATGAAGATAGAACGTTTTGTGGCGTTGTCGCTGAACCCTGCATTGGACACCACCTTGTGGGTGGATGGTTTGGAGCGGGAGTACAATCAAGTGCTTGGGGAGCAATGCGAGGCGGCAGGCAAAGCGGTAAATGTGGCACGTGTGCTGAAAGCCTTTGATTGCCATTGCAAAACACTGATTCTGGCGGGGGAGAGCAACCGCCACAAATACTTTGAACGCCTCGATGCCGATGGCATTGATTACGATACCGTATTTTTAGAGGGTGAAATTCGCGAGAACATCAGCCTTGTGCTGCCCGATGATAAACTGATTCGGCTTGCACGCCCCGGCTTTACGGTACACAGTGCACAGATAGAGGAAATAAAAGCGCGGCTTGCTACCATGATTACCCCCGGCACACTGGCGGTGGTGGCGGGCAAAAACCCTGTGGGGCTAAATGAAGCGGCGTTTGTGGAGCTGTGCACCTACATAGAAAGCCTGGGTGCGACCTTGGCGGTGGATACCAGCTCGGTGAAGGAGCAGGACATCTGCGCAATTCGCCCGTGGATCATCAAGCCGAATCTTGAGGAGCTTGAACTGATGACAGGCGAAACGCTGGATACCCATGAAAAGATTGCAAAAGTCTTTCAGCGTTTTCATCAAAACGGCGTACAGCATCTCCTGTTGAGCATGGGCGGTGATGGCGTGCTCTACTCGGGCGGCGAACAATCAGAGTACCGCATTCTGCACGCAAAGGTGCCACAGGTGCATGTAAAATCCACTGTTGGTGCGGGCGACAGTACCCTTTCAGGCTTTTTACTGGCCTATCACAGCGGCAAAACGATAGAAGAGTGCGTGCGTGTTGCGGCAAGCTTTGGCACTGCCTCGGTGATGATTGACGGCACCAACCCACCGCGGCAGCAGGAGCTGGAAATGGTTTACCCGCAGGTGGAGGTATCGCAATTCCGATAAAGATATGGTATGATGCGTTTATCTGTGTTTGAGGAGGGGGTTCCGATGGAATCTTACGGATTAACGCTGTTGATTGTGTGTCCGCTGGTTTTTGTGGCGGGCATTGTAGACTCAATTGCGGGCGGAGGCGGTATTATTACACTGCCTGCATATTTGTTCGCAGGGCTGCCGGTGCATTTGGCGTACGGAACCAACAAGTTTGGTTCGAGCTTTGGCACACTTATTGCCACGGTGAAGTACGCACGCAGTGGTTGTATTGAGTATCGGTCGGCGGCGTGCTCAGTGGTAGGTGCACTGATTGGCTCGTGGTGCGGTGCGCAGCTTGTGGTGTACCTCGATGAAAAATACTTAAAGTATAGTTTGCTTATAATATTGCCCGTTGTAGCTGTTTTTCTGCTGTTCAATCGTAACTTTGGCACTGCAAAACCAGAACGTATGCTGGCGGGCAAAGTGCTTTACTTTGCCGCCTTTGCAATTGGTTTGGTAATTGGCGCGTACGACGGCTTTTTTGGCCCGGGTACAGGTACTTTTTTAACACTTGCATTTACCGGGCTGCTGGGGTTTTCGCTCATCAATGCGTCGGGCAACGCGCGGGTGGTGAACCTTGCGTCTAATGTGGCGGCGCTGGTGGCTTATATCGCAAACGGCAAGGTGCTCTATCTGGTTGGCATTCCCGCGGCATTTTGCGCCATTGCGGGCAACTACTTGGGTGCACGTCTCGCCGTTACAAAGGGCGAAAAATTTATTCGTCCTATTATTTTGTTTGCTGTAGGGCTTTTGTTTCTGCATATGATATTAGAGCTTATCTAAAAACAACAGGAGGGTCTTGTCAATGAAAAAGGTACTCAATAGCCTAATTTTCAAGCTGCTCGTCGGTGTGTTCCTCGGTGCGTTCATAGGGATCTACAGCCCATTTTGGCTGATGAACCTGATTGTAACGGTAAAATCGGTACTCAGCCAAATCATCTTCTTTATCGTGCCGCTCATCATCATTGGTTTTATTGCACCGTCAATTGCAAAGCTGAAAAGTAATGCCTCCAAGCTGCTGACGCTTGCCATTTTACTAGCGTATGTTTCGTCGGTGGGCGCGGCAACGCTTTCGGCTGTGGCGGGGTACAGTATTATTCCGCATCTTACGATTAGCACGGCGGCAGAGGGGCTGCGCGAATTGCCTAAATTGATTTTTGACCTGCAAATTCCGCCTGTGATGTCGGTTATGAGCGCGTTGCTGCTCTCGATCGTACTTGGGCTTGCTACCGCATGGACAAAAGCGGATATGTTTGAAAAGCTGCTCGATCAGTTCCAGGATATCGTGCTTGCGGTTGTCTCTAAAATCGTAATTCCAATTCTGCCTGTATTCATCGGCACCACCTTTGCAACCCTCGCGTATGAGGGCTCGATCACCAAGCAGGTACCGGTGTTCCTCAGCGTTATCCTAATTGTAATTGTGGGGCACTTCCTATGGATGGCTTTGCTGTACGGTGTTGCGGGTGCATATTCGGGCAAAAACCCGGCACGTGTGTTCAAACACTACGGTCCGGCTTACCTTACTGCGGTTGGCACTATGTCGTCGGCAGCAACCCTGCCTGTTGCGCTCACCAGCGCCCGTAAATCCGACGTGTTGCGCCCCGACATCATCGATTTTGGTATTCCGCTGTTTGCAAACATTCACCTATGCGGCTCGGTGCTCACCGAAACCTTCTTTGTTATGACGGTATCACAAATATTGTACGGCAAGCTCCCAAGTGTCACCTCAATGGTGGTGTTTATCCTACTGCTCGGTATCTTCGCCATTGGCGCACCCGGCGTGCCGGGCGGCACGGTTATGGCGTCGCTGGGGCTTATCATCAGCGTGCTTGGCTTTGATGAAACCGGCACCGCGTTGATGCTCACCATTTTTGCTCTGCAGGATAGCTTTGGCACCGCGTGCAACGTCACCGGTGACGGCGCGCTTACCTTAATCCTTACCGGCTTTGCCGAGAAACATCATCTTAAGGCAGGCTCTTAAAGCAATATTGCCTCATAAACGCATATAAAACAAGGGCAGAGGATTTTTCCTCTGCCCTTAAATTTTATGTATTAGCCAAACAATGACATGGTAAGAAACAGGGTGGACATCAGTG
>NZ_DALZQO010000016.1:0-66124 GCF_032017025.1 Hydrogenoanaerobacterium sp. | reverse complement strand
CGGCGGTATCCTTGAACGGATCTCCCACGGTATCGCCCACAACGGCAGCTTTGTGTGCATCGCTACCCTTGCCGCCCTCGTGGCCGGATTCGATGTATTTTTTCGCGTTATCCCACAGTCCGCCCGAATTGGACATGAATAGGGCAAAAATTAAGCCGCTGACAATGTTGCCGGTCAAAAAGCCACCAATGGCATGAACGCCGCCGATAAAGCCCACAAGCAGTGTGGAGATAATGGCGACCAGTCCTGCGGGAATCAGCTCTTTGATTGCGCCCGTGGTAGCAATTTGAATGCATTTATCGTATTCGGGCACAACGCCCTCTTTGCCTTCTTTTAAACCAACGATCTCATTGAACTGACGGTGAATTTCGGCGACCATACGCTGTGCGTTGCGGTCAACACCCAAAATCAGCATTGCCGAGAATACAGCGGGAATCGCCGCACCGATGAGCATGCCGAAGAACACAACAGGGTCCATCACGTCAAAACCGTTTAAAGTTGGCAGGCCAAGCTCGATTGCCGCCGAGTTTACCTCGCTCATAAATGCGCCCAGCAGCGCGATAACGGTTAGGCCTGCGGCGCCAATGGCAAAGCCCTTGGTGATTGCCTTTACGGTGTTGCCTGCGCTGTCGAGCTGGTCGGTAGTTTCGAGCACTTCGTCACCGAGGTTACCCATTTCTGCCAGACCGCGTGCATTGTCTACAATGGGGCCGTATGCATCGTTCGAGATGATCATACCCACGATCGAAAGCATGCCCACTGCTGCCATAGAAATGCCGAACATTGCATAGCCTTCACCGATGGGTGCACACAGCTTATATGCAATCAGCGCCGAAGCAGCAATACCAACCATGGCGGGTAATGTGCTGAGCAGCCCATACGACATACCGGAAAGAAGGGTGAACGCGGGCCCCGATTTGGATGCCTTTGCCACATAATGCACGGGGTGCTTGCTATCATCTGTGAAATAGTCGCTGGCAATGCCGATAATAACGCCCACGAGCAGACCGACGGCGCTTGCGCCCCAAATGCGCCACTCAAAGCCGAACACGGCAGTTGCAACTGCTGTTAAAACACCAAAAATTGCGGTGGTGACATAAGTGCTGCTGTTCAGTGCGCGGGTAGGGTTGCCATGCTTGCCGATTTTCGCGGTTGCCACACCAATGATGGAGGAGAGCAGACCGATTGCGGCATAGCAGAATACAATTGCGGTGTTTTTACCGTTCACACCGCCGTCCAAAGAGGCTGCCATAATAAGGGCTGCTGCGATGGATGCAACGTTGGAATCAAACAGGTCGGCGCCCATGCCGGCTACGTCGCCCACGTTGTCGCCGACGTTATCGGCAATAACAGCAGGGTTGCGCGGATCATCCTCCGGAATGCCGAGCTCCACCTTACCCACAAGGTCTGCACTGATATCGGCAGTTTTAGTGAAAATACCCCCGCCTGCTTTTGCAAACAGTGCGAGCGAGCTTGCACCAAAGCTGAAACCGAGCAGGGCAGAGGTGTTGCCGGTAATCAGCAAAACTGCGGCAACGCCCAAAAGGCTGCTGCCTACCACCGCCATGCCCATAACTGCGCCGCCGCGAAAACCCGCCATAAACGAAGGTTTAATGCCCTCTTTGGCGGCTTCTGCCGCTTTCACGTTGGCGACGGTTGCAACCTGAATGCCGATCTTGCCCGAGATTGCGGAAAAAACCGTACCGGCAAGGTAAGAAATCGCCATGGTAATGTTCTCAAGAATATTGTTGTTCCAGATAGGCTGGGGCAAAAACAGCAGGATGACAATCGCTACAATGGCAGCAAATTTTGCAAGCACAATGTATTCCTGCTTTAAAAAGGTGTTTGCACCCTTACGAATTAAAGTGCCGACCTCTGCGATGCGTTCGTTGGAGGAAGGTTGGGCGTTGACCCACTTGTAAAGCCATGCCGCCACTGCAAAAGCGCATAGTGCAATAATGATAGAAATGTACTGAAAGCCAGCTGCATTGATAATCATAGAAAACAACTCCCTCATATTTTGTTGTCAAAGAGCTATACAGTATACGAGAGAGAATTACTTTTTACCATCCGAACGGTGCTCAAAGCGTATTAAAAGTTCCCTGCCGCATGCGGGGGCTGCCTCGGACAAGGAAGTTTCGGTGTGATAGATAGAAAGCAGGATTTTGCCGCAAAGCAGGCTTACAACGAGAATGCTTACGGCCCTGTACGGGCGCGTGCTCACGCTGCGCTGCACCTGCGGCTGGCTTTCCACATAGGCGGGGACACGAACGGGAACCGAGGCGATAGGTACGGTAAGCTGCTCCGACTGGGGTGGCTCAGCCTCGCATTCGCGAAAAAGTTCTTCATAAACTCCGTCACCGTTGTTGGAATGCCCCATAAACGAAAAGAAAGAGAGCACCAGAAACAACAGCGCAAATAATGCGCACAATCTGCGTATGCTTGGTGTTGTATTCACCGTGCTCACCTCCCAAAAAAAATCGAAATCAGATACAAAATACCACATTTTTCTAGTAACAACAAGATGAAAACTGCACAATTCTTATACGAATTTTATGACAGATGCAAAAAAGCAGGCAGCATGATTGCTGCCTGCCTGTATGTTACCGAAAAACAAGTATTCTTGCGGAAGCTGTTGTTTGTTATACGTTGAAACGGAACAAAACCACATCGCCGTCCTGAAAGACGTATTCTTTGCCCTCGCTGCGCACCAGACCTTTTTCTTTTGCCGCCACCATACTGCCGCAAGCCACCAAATCATCAAAGCCGATGACCTCGGCGCGGATAAAGCCTTTTTCAAAGTCGGAGTGTATTTTGCCCGCAGCTTGCGGTGCTTTTGTCCCCTTCGAAATGGTCCAAGCGCGAACCTCCTGCTTGCCTGCGGTGAGGTATGAGATAAGACCCAGCAAGTCGTAGCTCTTGACAATCAAACGGTCAAGCCCCGACTCGGTGAGGTTCAGCTCGGCCAAGAACATCTCCTTATCCTCTTTGGACATGTCGGAGATTTCCTCCTCAATTTTAGCGCAGATGGGAACAACGCGGGAGTCTTCTGCCGCTGCAATTTCGCAAACCTGTTTGTAGAACAAATTGGTCTCGATGTTGTTGATAAAATCGTCCTCGCACATGTTTGCCACATAAATGACGGGCTTGCCCGAGAGCAAGGGTGTGGCTGCAAGAACCTCGCCTGCCTCGTCGGAGTCCGCATCAAAGGCGCGCGCGGGCTTGCCTTCTTCCAGGTGTTTCAATAGCGCAGACAATACCTCAGCCTCGCCTGCATATTTTTTATCGGCCTTTATCATCTTGGTGGCTTTGTCCAGACGGCGCTGCACAATTTCCATATCCGAAAAGATAAGCTCAAGATTAATGGTTTCAATGTCGCGCGCGGGGCCAATCTCACCGTCGACATGGATGATTTCGGTGCTTTCAAAACAGCGAACCACATGGATGATCGCATCAACCTCGCGAATGTTTGCAAGAAACTTGTTGCCCAGCCCCTCGCCCTTAGACGCACCCTTTACCAACCCCGCAATATCCACAAACTCAATCACGGCGGGGCTGTATTTATCGGGGCCATACATCTCAGCAAGTTTATCCAGCCGCTTGTCGGGAACGGCTACCACGCCAACATTCGGCTCAATGGTGCAAAACGGATAGTTTGCACTTTCCGCGCCTGCGTTGGTAATTGCATTAAACAATGTGCTTTTGCCAACATTTGGCAAGCCCACAATACCCAGTTTCATAAATTTAAGTCCTTTCGCTCTGAAAATTTATCAAAATGTGATGACAATGCATCAGTTACAATCTATAATTATACATAGAAACACGCTAAGAAACAAGAGAAGTTCAAGATATCGCCCCAAAAGGTTTATAATTTTTTCACTTATCTGTTCACAATTACAGTATAATAAAGATAATAACTTGGAATAGTTCTTGATTTATTCAAAATAATAGCTAAGATAGCGGATAGAAAAGGACGTAAAATTGAGGAGGAAACGACTATGTCAATGGGTAAAATTCTGGTTGCGGACGACGACAAAAACATCTGCGAATTGCTGAGGCTTTATCTCGAGAAAGAGGGCTATACGGTGGTGCTCGCAAACGACGGTGAAGAAGCGCTTGCCAAGTTCGGGGCAGAAAGTCCCGATATCCTCCTGCTCGATGTCATGATGCCTAAGCTGGATGGCTGGCAGGTTTGCCGCGAAATCCGCAAAAAGTCCGAGCTGCCTATCATTATGGTTACCGCAAAGGGCGAAACCTTTGATAAGGTACTTGGTCTGGAGCTGGGCGCGGATGACTATGTGGTAAAGCCCTTTGATGCTAAGGAGATTGTTGCACGCATTAAGGCGGTTATGCGCCGTACCGGCAAAACAGCCGCCGAAAGCAATGTCAAAGAGGTCTCTTTTGACAAGCTTGTGGTGAACATGACCAAATATGAGCTAAAAGTAGACGGCAAGGTGGTTGATACCCCGCCCAAAGAGCTGGAACTGCTGTTTCATTTGGCGAGCAACCCCAACCGTGTTTATACCCGCGATCAGCTGCTCGACGAGGTTTGGGGCTTTGAGTATTACGGCGACAGCCGCACGGTTGATGTGCATGTAAAACGCCTGCGCGAAAAGCTGGAGGGTGTATCGGACAAATGGGCGCTGAAAACCGTATGGGGTGTTGGCTACAAGTTTGAAGTGAAAGACTAGCAGCCATAGGCTGTGCTGCCTGTAACGTGCAAATGCAAATCGTTCAGCCACGTTGTTTGCAAAGCAGGGTGCGCCTTGTGCGCGCCCTGTTTCCGTAGTTGATGGATTTTTCAACCATTAACCAAAAAAGCAGGCATTGGCAACTGCCTTGTAATCGGCTTTTAGGAGCCAATGCTGTATTATAAGCAATTCATTTTAAATGAAATTGCGATAGATGAAAAGGTTTGAGTTGATAACATGCAAAAAAGTCTGCTTTCGAAATATTTCACGGTCTGCTCTGCAATTATTCTTGTGAGTATCACCATACTCGGCCTGATTTTGATGGTGTTTGCAGCGCAATACTTTAAGCTCGACAAGCAAAAGCTGCTGATGCGCAATGCCAGCCAGGCGCTTTCGCTTACCGAGGCAGAGTATAAGCGCAACGGCTACAAGGAGGTAAACTCCTACACGCTGAAAGCAGGCTACACCATCCTTGGCAATGCTATTGATGCAACGATTTTTCTGACTGATCCCGACGGCAAAACACTTCTTTGTACCGAAACAGGCGCTTGCAGCCACTTCACCTATATCATACCCCAGTCTGTCCGCCAAAAACTGGAGAATGAGGGCGAATACAAAGAAATGGGGAAACTGGGCGGGATTTACAAGAACAATTTTTATACGGTAGCGGTACCGCTCAAGCACCCCACAGGGCAGTCCGTTGCTTATATTTTTGTATCCTCTTCCGCATCGGGTCTGCAATATTTTCTTGCTGAAATTCTGAATATGTTTGCAATCAGCTCACTGGCGGTAATCGTCATCAGCTTTATTGTAATCTACTTTGTTACCTCGCGTATGGTGAAACCCCTGCGTGAGATGGTAGGTGCGACACAAAGCTTTGCCAAAGGCGACTTTACGGTGCGCGTACCGGTGACCAGCTACGATGAGGTGGGGCAGCTAGCCATTGCATTTAACAATATGGCAACCTCGCTTGCCAGCACAGAATCAGTGCGCCGCAGTTTTATCGGCAATGTGTCGCATGAGCTGAAAACCCCTATGACCACCATAGCCGGCTTTATTGACGGTATTCTCGACGGCACCATCACCGAGGACAAACGCGATAAGTATCTGCGCATTGTATCAGATGAGGTTAACCGTCTGTCTCGTCTGGTGCGCTCCATGCTCAACATCGCACGAATGGAATCGGGTGAGCTTAAGCTCGCTCCTGCTGATTTTGATATCAATGAAACGATTTGCACCACGGTGTTCACCTTTGAGCAGCAAATCGAAAACAAGCAGCTTGAGATTCGCGGGTTGGATCAGGGCAAGTTTATGGTAAGCGCCGATTGCGACCTCATTCATCAGGTGGTGTACAACCTTATTGACAACGCCGTGAAATTTGTAAATGAGGGCGGATATATTGAGTTTCGGTATCGCACTGAGGGCGGCTTCACCTACATTGGCATACGAAATTCCGGAGACGGAATCCCCAAAGAGGAAATTCCGCATGTGTTTGAGAAATTTTATAAGTCAGATCGGTCACGCAGCCTCGACAAAAACGGTGTTGGCCTTGGCCTTCACATTGTGCGCACTATTATCAACCTGCACTCGGGCGACATTTATGTGCGAAGTGTAGAAGGTGAATATTGTGAGTTTGAATTTACCTTACCGACTGCAAAAACAAGTAAAGGGCTATTAAGAAAAGGTTCACAAAGCTAACAGCTAAGTCGCAATTAACATAGAAACATCATAAATAATCCGGAATCTTTTTATGCCCCGTTTATTATTATTTCATATTTAATCGATATAATAAAATCAAGCAAATAACAAACAGCGAGGTACCCTCGCAGGGAGGTTTTAGATATGACCGATTTTAACGACAACAAACTAAATGAGAACGGCAACGACCACAAAGCGGAAAACAATGAAAACCAGGTAAACTCCACACCCCCGAACAGCGACCCTTACAAAACAACGGGCGGTAATGCCGGCACAGGGTGGCAGGCACAGCAAAACCCCTACGGCACAGGCCAGTACAACCCCAGAACCGGCTGGAACAACGGGCGCACCGATTACAGAGCAAATTACAGCGCCAACTACAACAACGCCGGCGGCACTCAGGGCCAGCACAAGGCCGATGAAGAGTACAAATGGAATTTTGCAGAGTACGACAGCACCACAGATAATAAAAAAGCAGGAAAGAAAAAAAACAAAGGGCTTATGGTATTTACCACCATTGTCTGCTCTATGTTTGCAGTTGCCGTAATTGGCATGGCCGGCTACGGCGTATGGAGCGTTGTACAGGGCAACGGCTCCTTCAATTCTGGCACTTCGCAGATTACCCCCGGGCCTGAAATCACCTCACCGGGGCTGAACATCAACGATGTACCCAAAACCAGTGAAACCATTGCGGCGGACGGTAGCCTTACCACAAAGCAGATTGCCGCAAAGGTGCAGCCTTCGGTGGTGGGCGTTGTGGTTTATGCAGCGGTAGACGCCAACAACCCCTTTTATGGCGGTTCAGGCCCCATTCAAACCAGTGAAGGTTCCGGCATTATCATGTCTGCAGACGGCTACATCATTACCAATGCACACGTGGTTGCAGGTGCAAGCGGCATGAAGGTTGTACTTTACAACGACGAGGAGTACGATGCAAGACTGGTTGGCCGTGATGACAATACCGACCTCGCAGTGATTAAAATTGAGGCAAACAACCTCACTGCCGCAGAGTTCGGCGATTCCGCACAGCTTCAGGTTGGCGAAGATGTTGTAGCCATCGGCAACCCCGGCGGGCTTGAGTTCGCAAGCTCAGTCACCAAGGGAATCATCTCGGGCGTTAATCGTCCAATCAAGAGCAATGACGCAGGCTATACCATGAACTGCATTCAAACAGACGCCGCAATCAACCCCGGCAACTCGGGCGGTGCACTGGTTAACGTTTACGGGCAGGTAATCGGTATCAACTCTTCAAAAATCGCATCTACCGAATACGAGGGCCTGGGTTTTGCAATCCCTATTTCGGAGGCGAAGCCCATCATCGATGATTTGATTGCCAACGGCAGAGTGACCGGCAGGGTAAAGCTCGGCATTACCGGCAGAGAAATTGACGATACACTCGCACGCTACAACAATGTACCCGCCGGCTTTATGGTATACACCGCCGAGCCCGGTTCGGATATAGCGAACAAGGGTGTTCTTGCAGGCGATATTATCACGAAAATCGATGGCAAAGATATTGCAACGTTGGGCGACCTGCGTGACTATCTGAAAGATTTTAAACCCGGTGACAAGGTAACCCTAACCGTGTTCAGAAGAACTTCCGGCAAGAGTGACAGCACCTTTGAGGTAATCATTGCACTGATGGCTGACACCGGTGATGATGTAAATACCCAGCAGATGGTACCCCAGCAAAAGCAAAATGGCAATGCCAATAACTTTTTTTCCTTTCTTCAGTAGGCTCAAAATTATTTAAAATAATGCATGAAATCCTCCAAGATTGAAGGGCGGACATTGATGTCCGCTCTTTTTGCATATGCTTGCCCATGCTTCCGGCTGTCGCCTCGAATGATTGCTCCGCATAGAATGCTTATGTAGTGTGAATTCATGTTACAGCTAGCGTGGCGCGGCAAAGGGTGGCAGCAATGCCCGTGAATAGCCCAATGTAATGCCCGCGCATCAAATAAAAGCCGCGGAGGTATCTCCGCGGCTTTCGGCTTTTAGCTAGTTTTGCAAATAATTGCGGGAATTTGCACAGGTTTGTTAGAGGTTGTAAGAAAAAACATGAAGAATTTGTTAAATTGATCTATTTTGTTGACGCAGAGGGCTTTGGTGGTTTAGAATATAGTGTGAGTAAATTTATCTACTAAATAATATACTTCAAGAAAAGAGGTATTTCTTTGATTAAAATTGCACCATCGATTCTGTCTGCCGATTTTGGCAGATTGCTCGAACAATCCGACGCTGTTGCCAAAGCAGGCGCCGACTGGCTGCATATCGACGTTATGGATGGCAGCTTTGTACCGAACATCACCATTGGGCCGTGTGTTGTAAAATCGCTTCGCCCAAACCTCGATATTTTTTTTGATGTACACCTGATGATTGACGACCCATACACCTATGCCGAGGCGTTTGCAGATGCGGGTGCTGACCTGATTTGTTTCCATTACGAGGCAGATTATAATGTTGAGCGGGTCATCGATAAAATTCGAAGCCTGGGTAAAAAAGTGGGCATAGCCATTAAGCCCAAAACACCTGCAGAAACGGTGTTCCCTTACCTGCACCTCATCGATATGGTATTGGTGATGACTGTGGAGCCGGGCTTTGGCGGCCAGAAGTTTATGGCGGATATGATGCCGAAGGTACGTGCCCTGAGCAATAAGATTGATACGGAAGGGCTGGATGTGCTCATTCAGGCGGACGGCGGAATTGATACCGGCACCGTCGGCCTTGCAGCCCAAAGCGGCGTGGACGTGATGGTTGCGGGCAGCGCTGTTTACGGCAAAGATGATTATAAACAGGCGATCTCACAGCTGAAAGAAGCGGCACAGCAGGCCAAAGCTGCAAAAACTTCTTGCTAAGACAGATAATACGAGACCTTATCAATCGCGTTTTCTTCTGCGATTGGTGTGCCATGCTCCGCAATATAGGCGGCGAGAAGGTCGCCCCGCCCTGTAGGCTGCGCGTATTCGCACAAAAATGCCGCAGAAAGGCTGCCTTTTCCATCGAGCGGGTATAAAATTAAGCGGTAATACCCATCAAAATAGTACAGTGCGCTTTTGCGTACACGGTGGCAATACATCGAAAAAAGCTTGGTGCAGGCGGTTATCATTACATCGCAGCTTTCAAAGGTGAATACCAAAGGCTCGGTGATGGGGAAATAACTGTCCACAGCCTGTGGCAGATAACCCTGCACAGCACTGAGTGCAATATCCGATACGCTCAAAGGCTCCATGCCTTCTGCGCAGGAGAAATAGATGATACACCCGTCGCCAAGCGGGTAAATCTCGACAAACAGCTTGCCGGAGGCAGGGAAGTACCCTGTTTCCAGACGGGCGCACTCTAAGATGTTGATGAGTGCCGCCTTGGTTTCGGCATCACGGTAATCGATTTTTTCATAAGTAAGATGATATTGCTGCAAATCGACCCCGGTAAGCACCGCTTTTAGTTTTTGTTGACTTAGCAGTTCAAAGCACATAAACAAGCATCCCCATTTTAAAATTGGTAGGTGATTTTGAAAAGATGGCAGGATTTTTTACCAGAGGCATTGTTCTGGAACAGCGCAAGGAGCCCGCGCTTAGCCGCGACCTGCGCAAATTCTTTAATGTGAATACAAACAATATTACCTTTGATCATACGCTTTATCCGCCACCGAATGAGTTAACCCCCGAACAGGTGATTGAGATAGCGCGGCGTGCGAACATTGTGGACGAGCGTGATGGCATACCGCTGTATCAAAAGCTGATGATGGCGCACGATACCGGCGTAGCTGCCGTTGTAGGAGACGCATCGGACGATGAGCCCTACATATCGAGCCAAATTAACCCGATGCTGAAAAAGCCGGAGCTGACCGTGCAGGGGCTGCAGCTTGCGAAAACCGCAGTGGGTGCTAAAAATGTATTCTTTGCGGTTTATAAAAACATTACCGATCTCTCCGTCAAGATTCCTAAGAAAATTGAGGGTGTTGAGGTAAAGCGTATTCGCGGCAGATACCCTGCCGAATACCGCATCAGCGATGAATTTCAGGAATACCGCCCCATTTTGCTGATTGGTGTAGGTGCGCTCATTCATCTGGCACGTGCGGCAACACGGGGTAAGGTGCAAACGAGCTGCTTTATCACGGTGGCGGGCAACTGCATTGCCAACCCCACCAACCTAGAGGTTTCGCTGGGAATGCCCATTATACAGGTGTTGGAGCGCTGTGGGCTGGCCTCCGAGCCGAATACCATTATCTTAGGTGGCTCGATGACGGGCATTTCGTGCAAAGATCCCGATAATACCGTTGTCACCAACAGCACCCGTGCAATCCTTGCCTTTAACGAGGATACCAAGGACCGCAATTATAAGTGCATCGGCTGCGGGCGTTGCGTAGATGTATGCCCTGAAAACCTCACCCCGTTTTACATGAATAAATGCATTGAGCATGGCAAAACCCAAGAGCTGTATTTCTATGAAATTGACCGTTGCATCGGCTGCGGTACCTGCTCGTATATCTGCCCTGCCAACCTCGATATCGCCGCGAACATCAAGGCGGCTCGTGCCACACTGCCAAGAAGGAAAGGAGTGAAGCCCGGTGCTGCTAAAAGATCATAACGCTCCGCACATCAAGGCAAGGGAGACCAACCGCACGGTAATGGGCGATGTCATCATCGCGCTGCTGCCGCTCTACCTGATGGCTTTTTATTTCTACGGCGAGCGGGCGGCGATGTTGGGGGTTATATCGGTGGTAACCTGTGTGGCAGCGGACATTTTATGTATCCTGCTGCGTGGGCAAAAAATCAATTTGCGTGATTTTTCATCCATTGTAACGGGCATGATGATACCGCTGCTGCTGCCTGCCTCTATTCCATATCATATTGTGATTATCGGCGGTTTGTTCGCAATTGTTTTTGTAAAGCAGCCGTTTGGCGGCGTGGGGCAAAACCTGTTTAACCCTGCGGCCGGTGCGTTTGCCTTGATGGCGATCAGCTGGCCTGATCAGGTGTTTTTGTACCCCGAGCCGCTGATGAAGCTGGAAGTGTTTGGCGAGGCGGCTGTTAAGCTGATTGAGGGGCCTGCGCACACACTAAAGCTTGGCGGTGTGCCGGTCATCAACACGCTGGACATGATAACAGGCAACTTTGCAGGCCCTATGGGTGCTACTAATATCTTAGTGCTAACAACATGTCTGATATACCTAATTTTTCGTAAAACAGTAAGCTGGCAGGTGCCGGTAAGCTTTTTGGCAACTGCTGCGGTCATCGCTTACGCTTTTCCGCGCATTCCCACCTCGGGGCTGTCGTCGGTAGTGTTGGAGATGCTTTCCGGCTCGCTGATGTACGGTGCGGTGTTTATGCTCACCGACCCGGTTACGGCACCAAAACGCGGGCTTTCTAAATATTTTTACGGAATCATCGCGGCTGTCGTCACTATGCTGTTCCGGCGCTACGGCGGCTATGAACAAACGGTGATGTTCGCCATTCTATTGATGAACGCGTTCGCTCCGGTGATTGACAGAGTAAGCGAAGCTATTCTGAGAATACTAAGGAGGATGAATTTTGAGCCGAAAAAACGTAGCAAAACACGTGCGCCGCACAGATCGAAAAAAAGCTCTGCACAGGTTTAGCGGCATTCTATCGCATAATCCTGTCTTAGTAGGGGGGCTGTTGCTTGCCCCGGTCGTGGTAGCATCTACCTCACTGAAAAATGCGGTTGCACTTTCGATTACACTGGCGATTGTAACCATTCCTACTATGGTGGTTGCGTCCTTTGTTAAAACGGCAGTCCCGCAGTGGCTGCGTATCCCGATGTACACCCTGATTGCATCGCTTTTTTTGATTCCCGCTGCGATGCTTGTGGCCCCAATTGCACCGACGATTTTTGACTCTATGGGCATGTATTTTTCACTGATGATTTTTAATTCGGTGTTATTTTCGCGCTGCGAAAAGTTTGCCATAAAAAAATCTCCGATCGAAGCATTGGTTGACGGTGCATGCTACTGTACGGGGTTTGCATTTGCCATTGTTATGATTTCGGCAGTACGTGAGCTGCTTTATGCCAACACCCTGTGGGGCTTGCCTGTGCCCTTGCCGTTTAAGATTACCGCGGCGGTGCTACCCTTTGCGGGCTTTATGCTGGTGGCAATGTTTGCGGCTGTGGGCAGATACCTGCGTGAACTTGCCTATAAGATTGCCAATAAGCGCCGTATGCGCACCAAGCAGCCGATTATTGGATTACCGGTGGGTGAGGAGGTAGCACGATGAGATTTTTTGCTGAATTTTTCACCCTTGCCATGACTGCGATTTTTTTGGAAAACGTGGTTTTTTCCCGTGCGTTGGGCGCCAGCCGGATGCTGAATATTTTAAAGCAGGGGAAGAACCTGCTGGGCTTTGGTGCACTGCTTACGGTGATGACCACGCTTGCATCAGCAGCAACCTATTTTATCAACGGGTTGCTCAAAGAGACTGAGCTGAAGTTCTACTACCGCCCGTTTTTCTTTGTACTTGCCATTACCATTATTTATATTGGCATCTACCTTGGAATGAAGCAATTTCTGCCTGCGCTACACACCAAGCTGGGTGCAACACTCACCTTTGCTACCTTTAACTGTGCGCTGCTTGGCTCGGTGTTTTTGTCGGCAGACCAAAACTTTAACCTTGCAAAAACGCTTGGCTTCGGCTTTGGCTCAGGGCTTGGCTTTACCATTGCAACTTTGCTGGTTTACGAGGGCAAGCGTCGGCTGACGCTCAGCGAGGTTCCAAAATCGTTTCGCGGTTTTCCCATCACACTGATGTACCTTGGTATGGTGGCGCTGGCTATGTATGGCTTGGTCGGGCATCAGCTGCCGTTCTAAAAGCGGACAACCCTGCATAGACTGCAGTAAAGTAAAACAAACGGGCGGTGAAGATATTGTCAAAAGGGTTTAAAATCAAACGACATAGCAGCAGAATTTATCGGCGAGACCGCAGCAGGTCGCATTCACCATTGGCCATTGTAGGCATGGTGGCACTTGTTGTGGTGCTGTTTGTAGTGGGGTGGTTTGTCTATCCGCCTGTCTACGATCTTATCACGGGGCAAACACCTCCGCGTCCATCAAGCAGCCAGCCGCAGGAGCCTTCTTCTCAGCCCGAGAGTGTAGCCTCTGAATCGAAGCCGGAGACAACGCCGGTGCTGCCGTCTGAACTGAAAGCAGTATATGCACCAAATGCAATGATTAAGGATACTGCTAAGCTGGAAACGTTGCTGCAGCAGGCCTCGGCGGCAGGCTACAATGCGCTGTTGTTCGACGTGAAAGACAATACCGGAAAAGTGCTTTACAACACGCAGAATGCCACAGCGAAGGAATGTGCCGCAATTGCGGACAGCCCTGTCGATTTAAAGGCTCTAATCGAAACACTGGCTCAATATAAAATGCAGCCCGTGGCCAGGCTGCATACGTTTAAAGACCATATTGTATCGCAGAAGAAGGTTGCGGCCGCCGTGCATTATCAGGGGCAAGAGATGCTCTGGCTTGACAATTTTGCCGATCGCGGCGGAAAGCCGTGGCTGAACCCATACAATACCGAAGCACAGGGATATCATATTGCGCTGGCGCAGGAATGTGCCGAGGCCGGTGTGACGATGATTATCGCTGATAGTGTACAGTTCCCCAATGCATCCGGGATGAACCTTGCCACCTTTGGTGATACACAGGGCAAGAGCTGGGATCAGGTACTGAACGAATTTGTTGTAAAAATGGAGGAAGCAGTTACCGCCAAAGGTGCAAAATTTGCAGTTGCTTCCCCCGTGAGCTCCGTTATGGGAATCAGCGGACTGGAGCACCTTGGCAAGCCGTTTGCTTATAACAGCGCCATTGCGGTGAATTCAATGCCCGCAGTATGGGGGGCAGGCAGCAAACTGGCGGGGCTTGTAAACCCTGTGCAGAACCCTTACGACACAGTGCTTGCCACATTGAGCACCGCGCAGAGCAAAACGGAACAAAGCCTGATGCCCTTTGTGCAAGCATATACAGATGGTACGATTCCTGCAGCAAAAAACAAACAGTATACAAAAGAGGATGTGGATGCTCAACTGAAAGCACTCAAAGAGCTGAGCATAAAAAGCTATATCCTCTACAACCCCGAGGGTGTCTATCCGTTTTAGCAAACAATAGATTTTTTGGTGTTAACTAGAAGCAGGCATTTGCAACTGCCGTGCAAACGGCTTTTCGTAGCCAATGCCGTTACAGTGTGCCCTTTGGGCAAGTAAGCAGGGGCGGATTTATATCCGCCCCTGCTTTGCGACATACAGGAGGTTTTTATGAAAACAGGGCTGGTTTTAGAGGGTGGCGGGCTGCGCGGTATTTATACCGCAGGTGTGCTGGATACTCTGCTTGAGCTTGGAATTGATTTTGAATATATCGTCGGTGTATCGGCGGGTGCCTGCAACGCAACCTCATACATTAGCCGGCAGCAGGGCAGGACGGGCAGGGTAATGTTGCAAAATTTTATGAATCCCTGTTATCTTAGTTACCGCAACCTGCTGCTGCATGGCTCTATTTTTGGTATGGATTTTATGTTTAACGAAATCCCCAACAAGTTGGATCCGTTTGATTTTGGCACATTTGAAAGCAGTATTGTTGGGTTTGAGGTGGGCGTGACCAACCTGCATACCGGAAAAACCGAATTTTACGATAAAAGTACCATTAGCCAAAATAAATTTGCGGTGCTGCGCGCATCCAGCTCAATCCCTTTGGTGGCGAAGATTGTAACGATCAATGGGAAAAAATATCTTGATGGAGCCATTGGTGACTCAATTCCGGTATGCCGTGCCATGGGGAAGGGCTGCGAGAGAAATGTAATTGTGCTGACTCAGCCGCGTGGCTTTGTAAAAAAACCAATGCAATGCAGCACTTTGCGCAAGCTGCGCTACCGCCGCTACCCCGAGTTTATTCGGGCGATGGAAAACCGCCACAATAAGTATAACGATACGCTGCGCTTTATTGATCAGCTCGAGAGGGAGGGAAAAGCCCTGGTGCTGGCGCCCCGAAAACCGATTCCGTTTTCAGGCTTTGAAAAGAACCCTGAGGGAATGCGGCAGCTTTATCAAGACGGTATCGATGATACCCGTGAGCTGGCAGACCGAATTCGCACCTTTATGAGTGGAACTGCCAATTTAAAGAGACAGCCGCAAGCAGACTGTGTGAAAGGGTGAAACGATGCAAGACTTGAAATTCCTGCTTTGTGAGCAGCAAAGTGTGTGGGACAGAATGCGCACCTGTGGTAAACCGGTAGTCTTATATGGTATGGGTGACGGCGCGCAGAAAATACTCGATGTATGCGAGCAGCGCGGCATTGAGATAGCAGACATTTTTGCCAGCGATGAGTTTGTGCGCGGGCATTCATTTGCGGGATATCGGGTGCTGAAATACAGCGAGGTATGTGAAAAATACGATGACTTTTTGGTGGCAGTTTCGTTTGCCACCCAGTTACCCGGGGTGCTCGAAAAGCTGTACCGTATTGCAGGTGAGCACGAGACGGTTGCCCCCGATGTACCGGTGATTGTGGATGGCACGCTGTTTGACCTCGACTACCTGCACTTGCATTGGGATGAGCTGAAGCGGGTGTATTTGCTGTTGGCAGATGAGCAATCGAGACAAGTGTATGCGAACATTTTAAACTATAAAATCAGCGGTAAGCTGAGTTACTTGGAAAAGTGTGAGACAACGGTAGATGAAGCGTATCAGCTGCTTGACCTTGGCACAGAAGAGGACTATGTCGACCTCGGTGCATATCGTGGCGATACGATTGAAGAGTTTTTAACGCATACCGGCGGTGCGTACCACAGTATTACCGCTTTTGAGCCAGATGTAAAAACCTTTGCGAAGCTGCAAAGCAAAGTGGAGCAGTTGGCGCTTGTAAGGGCGCGGTGCTGTAATTTAGGTGCATGGTCGCATCAAGCTGGGCTGCGCTTTGCCGGGAAAGCGGGACGAAACTCAGCACTGTCACAAAAAGGCGACCGTATTGTGCAGGTTAATTCGGTGGATAATATCCTCAGCGGTGCACGTGCGAGCTATATCAAAATGGATGTAGAGGGTGCGGAACGTGAGGCGCTGGCCGGCTGTAAAAATACCATTGCGCAGTTTAGACCGAAGCTGTGTGTTTCGGTATACCACCGCAATGAGGATGTTTTCGCGCTGCCCTTGCAGATTCATGCCATGAACCCCTCCTACCGGCTTTATTTGCGTCATTTTCCTTATGTGCCCGCATGGGATACAAATTTATACTGTATCTGAAATAAAAAAGAACGAACCTTTTATGGCTCGTTCTTTTAAGTAGGATGTTTTTATGCTTGTGCTTTCGCAATCATATCCAGAAAACGCTGTTTGGGAAGGAATCCAACGGAACGGTCAAATTCAGCGCCGTCTTTAAAAAGAATTACCGTGGGGATCGTCATGACATTGAAGCGTGCGGCAATGTCGCCCTGCTCGTCCACATTCACTTTTCCAACCAGTACGCTTCCGTCCAGTTCATCGGCAAGCTCGTCGATGGTGGGACCCAGCATTCTGCACGGGCCGCACCATTCTGCCCAAAAATCTACAAGAGCCACGCCGTTTCCGCCTATGACCTCCTGTTCAAAACTATCTACGGTAAAATGTTCTGTTGCCATTTTATGCTACCTCCTATTATCGGCGAAAAACGCCGCAATTTGATATTAGTATACCTCTTTAGGTCTTATTTTATCAGCATCAATCATACTTTACAAGGTAATGTGAGGCCTGGTTAAAAATTTAAGGGATTATTCAAAAATTCTTGCCTCACCAGAAAAATTTTAGCAGATAGAGGATTGACAAAATACATAGGATGGGATATAATAATAAAGCTGTTTAATACACAGCGTTACACATATTGCCCGATTGTGTAAAGGTAGCACGACAGACTCTGACTCTGTTTGTCTGGGTTCGAATCCTAGTCGGGCAACCAAATGACTGCTTCTTCCACTTAGGGCGGAGCAGTTTTGTTTTACGGGGTATAGCGCAGATGGTAGCGTGCTTGGTTCGGGACCAAGAGGCCGTGGGTTCAAATCCCGCTACTCCGACCAGAAGTCGATTTCTAGAAATAGAAGTCGGCTTTTCTTTATTTTCTATAATATTTGGGGGGCATTATTAAATTGACCTTGAGCACTCTGATGATTTATTTAGCACATGACAATATGATATTAGATGGGCAGCTACTGTGCTTGGAAAGACTAGGTGAATGAAAGTTCTGAAGTCAGCCCGCGAGGAATCTGGGAGGTCCTATAATTTTACTGCAGCCAAAAGCAGACAAAGATTAGGTTTTTGCCTCCTTATCTGATTGAGCGGTAATTAGAATGCTGCTCTGCCTATATGCCGGTGCACGTATGAATATCATAAATTATCCCTCCTGATTAAATGATATTCAGTATTTCATATTTTAATGCCAAGTCTCATAAAATACTATTTCCAATATTTTATACGGAATTGATTTTACAGACACACAAATTCTACAAAAAATATGCATATTATATGTTACTCTGGACGTGTCAGCGTGAGCTGTGGATTGAAATCGTATAAAATATGTGAACTAGTGTAGCCCGGTCCTCTTAAGCACGTGCGAAAAGAAGGTTTTGCATCTTCTTTTCGCACTTGCTGTTTATATAGTATTCGTTTGGGGTCTTTTATGTTCAGAGCTAATTTTTTGATGAAAGTATCGCTCGCTGGATAGGACTGTCTTTTTCCAAACCCTATAATTTTACTCCGACCGGCGAAAAGTCATGTGTGAGGGTTTGTCCCATGCATGATTTTTTATTTTTTTATGATAAAATGTAGTACAGAGTATGATAGATATTGTGGGGTGACTAAAATGAAGTATAGTTGTCCATGTTGTGGATATTATACATTTTCTGTTCCAAAGGAAGATGCTATAGCCTATATATGCCCCGTTTGTTTTTGGGAAAATGATATTTTTACTTTGGGTGACGATGAGCCGAGTGATGAAAACCGTAGTCTGACCTTAAATGAAGCACGAGAAAATTTTAAACAGTTTGGAGCTTGTTCACGAGAGTTGCTGGTTCATGTGCGACCACCCAAAGTAGATGAGTTGACTGGAAAGCAGTAGAGCGGTTTGTAAAATGATAATTGCCATCTAAAAATAGCAGGACATTCAGAAATGACATTACTCGCAGAAATACTATAACACCAAAAAGTTTAGGACAGTTTTCTTATGAGAGTAAAAGCAGGAGAAAAGGAAAGGATTACGGCTTATGCTAAAGAACGGGGCGATTCTTCATGAAACAGTTCTATCAACCAACTAATACAAGTGGATATAAAAAAGAGCGAGGATGCCGAATAAGCAACCTTGCTCTTTTATTATTTTGCTCCTATGAGCCAACGCACTTGATTTTTGAAGAATAAATATGCTTCATAAGCTAGTAGTCTCGGCAATCTGCTCGTCAGTGCCGTATAGTTTGCTGCTCAACATCCTCGCCAACGGCTACTGGTTTTCTGCACAGGGCCAAATTCTCCAATATGGGAATTCCCTCTTTATCCCATCCTAATATCTCATGCAAAAAGAGGTTGCACCCGGAAAATACAATTGCCTTAAAATTATAATGTTTTAATGTTGTAGAACAAACGATTTAGCAACCTCTGCTGCAGTTGCGGCATCGGGTGTATACACATCTGCGCCGATTTGGTCACAAAAGCTTTGAGTTACAGGGGCGCCGCCTATCATTACCTTAACCTTATCTCTTAGCCCTGCTTCCTTTAGGGCTTCAATTACTACTTTCTGCTGATTCATAGTTGTAGTTAGCAACGCTGAAAGGCAAACAATATTAGGCTCATGCTCGGTTATCGCTTCAACAATTCGTTCCTCCGGTACATCTACACCCAAGTCGATAACCGCGAAACCTGCACCTTCAAGCATCATTTTTACAAGGTTCTTGCCTATATCATGCAAGTCACCTTTTACAGTACCAATCACAACCGTGCCTATCGGCTGAACCCCTTCTTCAACAAGCTTTGCTTTTAAAACCATGGTACCACTATTGAGAGCTCTTGCGGCAATCAACACCTCGGGAACATAAACCTCGTTATTTTTAAACTTTACGCCAAGCTCGCCCATTCCCTTCAGCAACCCATTATCCAGTATTTCTTGTGCAGTAATACCACTGTCCAATGCCTCATGGATAAGCTGAACGACGTCTTTCGATTTGCCTTTTTGCAATGCTATAGAAATATTATTCAATATCGACATAGCGATTCCTCCCTTTTTATTCCATATTATATTTTTTAGGGTCAAGCTTTTCACAATCATCAATCATACTCTCTGTAAACTCACCTGCATCGCTTGGCAGAGATTCAACAGTTTGAGCCAGGTTTTCAAGCCACATCAGTTCTTTATCGTTTAACATCAGCTCTCCGCTGTCATATGCCTTTTGCATATGTGAAAAGGCTAATGAAGCTGCTTTTTTTGCCCTCGGGTAATAGCCCTGAGTTTTTACAAGCTCTTTTGAAATTTCAAGCACGACATCAGGGCGCAGCACGTAGGCCTGTGGGTCAAGCCTGCTGTCGCTATCGGCATGCAGATCACGCAGCAGAAGTGCTGCTTCATCACTTTTTGCGGAAGCGGTGTTCATAAGTCTGCAATCGTAAGCAAGCTGTTCAAACGACACGGTCGGTGCCATTCCGCCAAGCAACTTAATGTTTTGTATCGATTCATTGCTCCAAATATCTGCCACACAGGCGGCGATATTGCCAATGGGGGACAGATGGGCACATGCGGCGGTTCTGCCCTCTGTAGATATGGGTGTACCGGTAATCGCCTTTACATAAACGCCCTCGTAACCGCAATCTTTATGAGGCCCTTGAGCACCGCATTCGATAGCAACAAGGCTTCTGACGGAGGAGATGACCCTTACAGCGGCAGAAAAGACGCGAGGTATGTAGTTTTTCTCTGCCAGCACCATTGCCGTATTGGCAAACCCACAGGCGGTATCACCAGATGCGATGGTGCCTGTCTTATCTGCAATGCCTACAATTTCTGTCCAGAGGTTGTTCATATCTGTACAACCAAGCACCGATAATGCAAATATAGATTTGGAAATATCACAATACATAATTGCATCATCATGCACTTCTTTTCCGCCCACTGACTCAATTGCAAGCAGATCGGCACCGGCCCCTGCACAGCCTTCAAAGGTTTTTAAAATTGCTTCCCAGTGTTTGCCGTGCCACATGTGCTCTAGGTCTCTGCCTTCGCGGATGTCATTAGGGGTAATTCTAACAGCACCCTTTATACCATGCTTAGCTTCATATTCTTTAACAATATCAACAACGGTTTTGCATACCTCAACGCCCCATTGAGGGTTAAAGGTCATGGGAGGCAGTGTTTCAATTTCAGCTACAAAGCCGGGTACATAAAGCTCTCTTGCTCTTTCACATATTCCTGTGATAATTTCTTTGTAGTTTTTAATCACCTCTGGCATGGTGTCTTGGGTTATCAGCATGGTAGGAAGAGTAAAGTTAATTTCCGGGTACATAGTACCGCCGCCGATTGCCATGCCGTTTTTAAGATTGACAGGGTACTTTGCCTTTCCATAGATAAAGTCATGCAGATTTTCGTATGCTGTTTTTGTAAAAGCTTGCTTTGCCACTAAAACATCCCCTTCAATTAAGTTTTTCTGCTTTTCCCCATTATCATAAAATTTTGTTTAAAAATCTCATACATTTCTTTTATTTTTAGTAAATTATTGTTAACCTACCAAATTAATATGAATATTTGCTAAAGGAGTGCCTATCTTCTGATGTTAATAGAAGCTCCCCTTCATTTAAAAAATAAGATGCTTCAATAATTAAAATAGCAGAATCTATAATATTGGGTTTAATGTGGCAGTTGGCATAAGAAAACCTAAGCTAAGGGCAAAGTAAAAACTCCTCGATATCTTTAAGGTTAAGGTCTGTCAACCTAACTGAAAAATATCGAGGAGCTCTTTAAATGGAAAGACATAAATAGTTTAGAACAAACGAAATGGAAAGAAAATAATCTTTATAAAAAGCTATATTCATTCTCTTTATTCGGCCTGCCTGTTAGATGCAAGATACTTCTTAAATTTTTCTACCGAATAATTTATAATGAGATCTTCAGGAAAATCCACCTTCTCAATCATTGGGCAGATATAGTCCATATTTGCAATATCGGCCATATAGTGAGCATCGCTGCTCAAAACAATGGGCACCTCATATTGCTTACATAATTCAAGGTAGGTCAAGGTGTTTTCTATCACGTTTTTCCTGGTACCGGTGCTTCTTAATGAGTTGTTATTAACCTCCAGCAGGGTGTGGAATTCTTTAGCTGCCTTTACCACTTCTTCATAAAACAAAGGGCAATTCCCATCATCCGGATGGCTGATAATATCGATATAAGGGTTTTTTATCGCATTAACGATTGCATCGGTATTTTCTCTTGCGTTTCCATAGGTATAGCAAAACTGATGAATACCCGCAATTCTTATGTCCAGACAATCCATATACTTCTCATCGAAGCTCAGCGTCCCTTGATAATCCAGAATATTAATTTCCGCCCCAAACATCAAATCGATGCCAAACATTTTTCGGGGCAGCACCTTTAAATTTTGAAAATAGATATCATCACACGTGCCCGGAATACCGGTTGTATGTTCGGTAATTCCCAGCAGCTTTAACCCTTTTTGTGCAGCAGCCTGTGCCATTTCGGTAACCGTTCCATAGGCATGTCCACTGGCAATTGTGTGTGTATGTACATCCAAATCAATCCGTTTCATCTGTAAATCTCTCCTGTTTTTATCACTTCGATATTTGATCATGCAAAAATTATTTCTTATAATAACTATAACATAGAGGGGTAAAGAAGTCGAAACAATTAAGCCCTGTGCAGGTAAAAAGCATAATACAAGACTAACAAGAAAAACAACGGGAATTCGATTTTGTATCGAGTTCTCGTTGTTTTCAATAAGCCATTGCTTCCATTTTAGCAGATTTTATTATTTCACATCATACGTTCATCCATTTTAAGCAACCGAATATAATGGTTTGCCTCGCGCAGTACGTGGTCTGCAAGCAGTGGCAGTATAATAGAGCGAATTTTACACTCCGCTATGCCCTTTGTTCCCGCTTGCTTAAAATCTCTGTATTTAATGGTCTCTTTCAGCGTGGCATTCGTGATACTCGCTATGGTTGCATCGGTTGCCTGCTCTGCACTTAGCAGTAACTTGCCATATTCAAAGGCAAAATCGTTTGATGTTTGTATGAGACTGTTCTCTGTTGGGTCAAGCAGCCCTCTAATAAACAGTGCATGCTCCAGCATAATCTGGTTCCAGAACAGTTCGGTTTGTCTGATATCGATATTATCGATGTCTTGTCCCTGCTCGATGTTTTCGAGATAACTACGATACAAGCGGGCTTCACGCAGAATATGTTCGATCAGCAATGGATAATTTACGGTAAACATGTTGCAAGATAGCACAGAATCCAAAATATCCTGTTTGAAGGCGATCAACCCATCCAACAGCATTTTGGCGTCCCTGTTGATCCTTTTAACACTACTAACCATCTCCGGTGTAATAGGCTCGTTATAGCCGCTGCGCAGCCTTGCTTCCATCATGGTAATATTCTGATTGATGGAGATACCGGTAAGGTTTTGTGTTTTTTGTTCTGCCCCCAGCGTAAAGTCGGTGATGATTTCACCCGATGACAACACCTTTGGCCGTATGATGCCGTTGCTAATGCCTACCGCATTGGATAAAAGCGCTTCAAATCTCATTTTAAAGCTATCCGCTTTTTTTGCATAATCTGCATTTTTGGGTGTAAAACCTGCTTCTAAAAAAATAGAATGCTCCTTCATAATCCTGCCGAAAAAAAGGTGTAGCTCAAGGGACAAGACTACATATTTCTTTTGACTTATCATCCAATCACCCCTATGTATTATAGTTATAAACCAGTTTATGTCTGTTTTTATGTTTGCATTCATACTTTCATTACAGGGTGTTTGTACTTAAAAAATCCATTGGATACACAAGCATGGGGACACCAAAAAAAGCCCTTCACCAGAGCATTCCGGCGAAGGGCTTTTAAACCATTAAAATCGCTAAATTGTCACATATGGTACCAGCAGTAATCGGTTTGCAACCAACAGGAACAAAAAGTACGTAAACCCGCCGAACAAAATAAACCCAATGGTTGCATGGTACATCGCCTGACGGTCGTGCAGACGGGCCTTAACCTCACCGTATTTTTGCAACGCCCGTTTTTTATCGCCTGCGGAGGATTTTACCGCTTTCTGTGCGAGCTCGAGCTCCAGCCTGTCCTCTTCGCTGATTGCCATACAGCGCATAATCTCGGGCAGAAGCAGCATTGCAACGGGCAGCAAAATCAGTGCAAACCGCTGGAATACAAAATGCTTATAGGTCATAAAGAACAGCAGGGCAGAATAAAAGCACAGGTTAATGAGCGGAAGATTGCGCGGATTGCGTGCGAGCAACTGCTTTTTCAAAAGAAAAACCACAAGGAACAGCACAATTGGAATCAGACCGGTTTGAAAATCACGCCCCTGCATGTAGTAACTGTCCACCTGGTAGCTTTGATAGATATATTTTGTAATAAACGTCATAATCGGCTCGGAAAACATCACAAACAGAAGTGTGCCGCCGCAGTATACTCCCAGTGTAACTTTATTCAGCGGCAGCTGTGCCAGAAAATAGACAAGAATCAGCACCAGCATGCTCTTGTGGAAGGTGGCGGAAAGCAAAACAATCAGCAGATAGGGAAAAAACTTTTTGTTTTGCAGGTGAGGCAGAGCAAACATAAAAATACAGATGGCAATTTGATGGCGGATGGTGCAGAGGGTATAACCAAAAAAGCCAAAACTGATGAACACGAACATGCTTACCCATACAGATGGAGAATATCGATAAAGAAAAACAGCTGTTAAGCCAATGCATACGACAGCAATGCCCAGCGCAAATACAATTTGCGTGCCGCCAAACAGTGAAATCACATAATTCAGCAGGCTGTAGCCAATTTCAATTCGGTATTGGTTTGCTCCGCTGAATACAAAACCAAGCCCGCCCTCATAAACCTGCTTGAAATAAGCAAGATAGGGTTCATAGTCGACCCCTACAGAGCTTGCCCGTATTGTGGACATGGCAATAAGCACAATAGAAACTACCGATAAAAAAATGAGATCATTGCGCTTACTGGGGTGACGCTCACAAATCAAATAGCCAAACACTGCTACAGCAGCCGCTAATACTAAATACGGAGCCACTTGCATACCTACTTTCTGTGACCAAGTTTACTTTACAGTATAGCTTTTTACAGCGCTAATGTCAATTTCTGCGGATGACCGAGAATGCACGAAAAAATCCTTTAAAAACCTGATTTCGTTGCTGAAATCAACCTAAAATTGGGTTGATATCTGCTTGAGTCCTGCGTATACTATAGATATGAAAATAGGCAGTAATAAGATTGGAAGGAGTGACTGGCATGGCAAACTGTGCGGCTTTTTTTGATATTGACGGCACAATTTCCCGTGAGGGTATGATTAGCGAAATGTTTAAAAAGATGATAAAATATGAACTGATTGATGACAGCAAATGGTACAGTGAGGTTGAGCCGGCATTTACCAAATGGGATAAACGTGTAGGTGACTACGATACATATCTGCAGAAAATGGTAGATATCTACACCGATACCGTTATCAATACCAATTCGTTTCACATCGCCTACATTGCACAAAAGGTGATTGAGCAAAAAGGTGAGCGGGTATACACCTATTCGCGTGAGCGAATTAAATGGCATAAGGCACAGGGGCATAAGGTAATTGCGATTTCGGGTTCACCTGTAGAGCTGGTGTGCGAAATGTCTCAAAAATATGGCATGGATGATTTTAGAGGAACGATTTATCAGGTGGGTGACGACGGAACCTACAACGGTGAGATTATACCAATGTGGGATTCTGTAAGCAAACGCAAGGCTGTGTTGGAAATGGCGCAAAAGCATGACATCGACCTTTCTGCCAGCTATGCCTATGGAGATACAACCGGCGATTTCTCAATGCTCAAGCTGGTAGGCAACCCATTTGCCATAAACCCTACAAAAGAACTGCTCGCGCGCATTTTGGAAGATGAACAACTTAAACAGAGAATTCATGTGATTGTAGAACGTAAGGATGTGACCTACCGGCTGAATGTCGATATGCTTGACTTACTGTGGTGAGAATATAATAACCAAGCACCTGAGCTTGCTCTCAGGTGCTTTTTTGCAGCTAAAATTTTAAAAGAAAACAGATGAATTTTAGTCAAAAAGCAGTAAAAAGAGTAAATTTGGGCTAAACTGGAAATTATAACATTTTGTAATATGTTGGAAAAAAGAATAAGCACTAAAATGCAATAAATTCCGTTTTGTACTGTAAAACGAATACAATTAATTGGAAATTCGAAACAACTAATTACAGAAGAGTTACAAAACTTCTTCCAAAAGTATTGACTTTTGTAACCTGTACGGCTATACTAGGGTTACGTTAAGTGGGAAATGGAGAGCCCGCCTGACAGACAAAACAAAATTTATGGAGGAATTCACAATGAAAAAAGTACTTGCTCTTGTACTTGCGGTTGTTCTTGCTTTCGGCATGACAACGGTTGCTTTTGCTGCTGATGCAAAAGGCAAAGCAAACAACATCTCTGTTGAGAACAAGCTTCTCACCTACAAAAACGACAAAATGGAAGATGCTGCTCTGAACAAAGACGGCACTCTGCCTGCTAACACCACTTACTACATGCATGTAAAAGACGAAGCTGGCGAAATCGACTCTTTGTCCAAACTTGACAACTACAAACTCAGGACCAGCATCGAAGAGGGCTCTTCTTACATCGCTTCTAAGCCTGCTTTTGTAATCAAAAAAGATGGCGCTGAGAAAAAAGCTTACATCACCTTCAAAACTGCTGACAAATTCCAGATGGAAGGCAAAGCTTTGGAGATGTCTGTAAACATCTACGGTAAAGAGAACTACGTAATCGATTCCGGTAAAACTGAAGCTGCTGTAGCTGAAATCAACACCGAGGTTGCTTACGAGGTAGACAACGCTTCTACATACAGCGTTCTCAAAGGCCAGGTAATCAGCTTTGACGATTGCGACGATGTTGAGATGGTTTTCGACAACGACGTAGTATTTGCTGTTAACGCTGCTGGTCAGAAAGACCTGTTCCTGAGACTCGACACTGAAGATGAGGCTCTCGAAGACAAAAACCCTGAGGCTGACCTCTCTGTTTACTACTTCGCTGGCAACAACAAAACTTTCCGCAGAAGCGGTACTCTCACCATCCCTGCTGAGATGATCGAGAACAAAGACGGCAAACTGGTTGCTCCTTACATCTACTCCAACGAGAACGGCAAACTGGTTGCTCTCAAAGACGCTAAATACGATGAGGATGCTGCTGCATTCACCATCAAAACCAACAAACTGGGCAACTACGTTGTTTCCGACATCGCACTGAAATCTGTAGATACCAACGAACCTACCGATGACAAAGACGATTCCAACACCACTGGCGAGAAAAACCCCGACACCGGCGCTAACGATTTCGTAGGCCTGGCTGTAGCTATGGCTGTCGTTTCTATTGCTGGTATCGCTGTTGCAAAACGCAAATAATTAACTCTTAAAAGTTAATAAACCCATAGCCCAAAAGCCCCATGCCGATCTCCAACGGCAGGGGGCTTTTTGCTGTTAATTTTGGGTATAAAGCAGCAAAAAAAGTACAATAACATTGACAGCCTTGCAAAAGACAGATACACTGATAAAATAAATATAATAGGATAAAATGATACTATAAAATTTCGAGTAAATGAGGATAACAATGAATTTTAAAGCATTGGGCTTAAACGATGCGCTTGTGCAAGCGCTTGCCGCACAACAGATAAAGGAGCCGACCACAATTCAAGGGATGGCAATTCCGAAATTGATGGCAAATAAAAATGTGATCATACAGTCGGAAACCGGTTCGGGCAAAACGCTTGCCTACCTGCTACCGCTATACGCCAAACAAACCGAGCCGAACAAAACCATGCAAATGCTGGTTTTGGTGCCAACGCAGGAACTCGCCATGCAGGTGCACCGTCAAGTAGAGATACTGGCTGAAAACTCGGGGATCCCTCTCAAATCAGTGGTAATCTTTGGCGATGTCAACATCAAAGGGCAGATTGAAAAGCTGCGTGACAAGCCACAGGTTATTATTGGTACCTGTGGCAGAATCAACGAGCTGATTCAAAAAAAGAAAATTACGGCGCATACCGTCCAAACAGTTGTGATTGATGAAGCAGACAAGATGCTCGATAAACAGAACATTGAGGGAGTTAAGGCCATCCGCAAAGCGGTGATGCGCGATACTCAAGTGGTGCTGGTATCTGCAAGTATTTCTGCAAAAACCCTGGAGCAGGCGGGTGCAATTGCAAAGGATACAGAGCTGGTTAAAACCACTGAAACTTACAAAATCCCCGAAAATATACAGCATTTGTATACCGTGGTGCAATCGCGCGATAAGCTGGAGACGCTGCGCAAGCTGATTTCAATCATTCAGCCGCAGCGTGCACTGGTATTTATCAATAAGCCGGAGGAAACCGAGGTTGCCGCCGCCAAGCTGAAATACCATAAGCTGAATGTGTCGTATATCCATGGCACCAGTGCCAAGCAAGAGCGCCAGAAAGCGATTGCAGATTTTTCTGCCGGTAAAGTTTCGTTGTTGATCGCAACCGATATTGCGGCGCGCGGGCTGCACATTGCAGAGGTATCCACTGTGTTCAGCCTCAGCATTTCCGATGACCCGATGGATTATCTGCACCGTTCGGGCAGGGCTGGGCGCGGCGAAACCGAAGGGCTTTCAGTTTCGATTGTGACGGAACAGGAGCTGCCGCTCATCCGAAAATATCAGCGTACTTTTTCGATTGTAATGACCGAGATTGCGCTGCGAGAGGGCAGAATTATAAAAAAATAGAGCAAGAATACTAGATGGGCTTAAGCTGCTTATACTATTGCTGTTAAGGAGTGATGGTATGAAGTTTGACAACGTTTACTATGAGTCAAACAGCTTAGACTATGATCTAGGAAGAATTTTGCATGAAAAGTTTAATAATATCCCATGGATTGAAATTGAGAGCCACAACCGCATTGAACAGATGCAGGCGAAACAAAACTCTGAGTTTGCCAAGATGAAACGCAATTTGATTATTGGGATAAGAAAGACGCATAAATATGTAGAAAACCACAAGGTATCGGATTACCTTGTACCATATACGTCATCGGGCTGCAGTGCTATGTGCTTGTATTGCTATCTGGTTTGCAACTACAACAAGTGTGCTTATCTGCGTCTGTTTGTAAACCGTGAGCAGATGCTTGAAAAGCTCATCAAAACTGCAAACAAAAGTGATCGCCCGCTCACCTTTGAAATAGGCAGCAACAGCGATCTTGTTTTGGAAAATACCATTACCCGCAATCTTGAGTGGACAATCACTGAATTTGGAAGAAACGAAAAAGGCTTTCTGACCTTTCCCACAAAATTCGATATGGTTGAGGCGCTGCTGCCCCTCAATCATAGAAGGCGTGTTATCTTCCGCATGAGTGTAAACCCGCAGGAGGTTATCAATAAAATTGAACTTGGCACATCACCGCTTAAGAAGCGCATTAATACGATCAATCAAATGTGCGAGGCGGGGTACCCCACCGGTATTTTAATTGCACCTGTGGTTTTGACAGGCGACTGGCGCAGGCAGTACTCTGAACTGCTTACCCAATTGGCAGACACTCTTTCAGAAAAAGCGAAAAAACAGCTCTTTATCGAAATTATTTTTATGACCTACAGCTATATTCACCGTATGATCAATAATGAAGCTTTTCCCAGCGCGGTTGAACTGTATGATAAGGAGCTGATGACCGTGCGCGGGCGCGGCAAATATTGTTATCGCCCCGAGATACGCAGTGATGCGGAGGAGTTTTTGAGGGCGCAAATTGAGCAGAAACTTGGCGGTGTTAGCATTATTTATGTTGTATAAAGGAAAAGAAACGAAGCCTTAAATAAGCTTCGTTTCTTTTTTTATGCTATTTGGAATCTAAGTCATCAAATCCGCTGATATCTTTTTGCAGGCACAATACCGCTGCTTCCTTATCGTTGTTTTTCAGGTGCTCTAAGAACTGTTTATGTCCGCCGGCAAAACTCACGAACTCAGTCTTATGCCATTTATCCCAATAAAACTGTGCATATGCCCGGGACAGTGTGGTTAGCGAAGCCTTTAAGCTGCGATAAATATACTCATTGTTAAAGCAGGAAATCAGTGCGAGGTGGAACTTGGAGTTTTTCGCCCAATGGATTAGGGCGTCGTGCTCTAAGCTGCCACGGTAATCTTCCTCAAGCATCTGCTCGAGATGCTCAATGTGTTTGGGGGTAATCATTTCCCAATATTGTGTAAGGCAACCGCACTCCAGAACCAGCCGAAACCGCTGAATATTCTGCACATCGCGGTCGGTAAGGCGGATGACCTCGTAGCCATAGCGTGGGATGCTGCGCAAAACGCCTTCGTTGCAAAGCTCAATCAAAGCTTCGCGTACCGGCGATTTGCTGACATTGAACTTCTCGACTAACCCTTTTTCGCTGAGAACATCGTTTGGCTGGTATTCCCCTTTGATAATGCTTTCAAAAACTGCGGCATATATTTTTGATTTTAAGCTACCCTCGTTCGCCATTTTGCAAACACCTTACATACCTTTCCAATATAAAATATATCTTAATGATAACAGGTAAAATGCAATTGTCAACATTTGAAATGTACCGTTCGGGCTCCTGTGAAAGTGAAATTAGTCATAACCCACAAATTGAGGACTGACAATCAATGCATTCTGTGGAAAATAAAGAAATATATTGCTTTTTGAATGCTTCTCTGATATTATTACTAACATATTACAGATATATTATTAAAAATCTAGCGACTTGGATTTCTTACAATGAGAATGAAACGCGAACACTGCGATTCAAAATAAAACACAAATTCAGGAGGAAAAAATCGTGTCTAACATCAAAAACGTAGCAAAAAAAGCAGAAGAGAAAATTGAAATCAACAGAGCTCAAATTGAGCACAGAGCAACATGGATGGGTCTCATCTACGACGAGGCTGAAAAAGCAGGACTGGATGCAGAGACGCTGACAAGAAAAGCAATCAAGCGCTGCGGCCTAATTCATGGAGAGGGCTTCAAAGAAGCCTGCAAGAACCCCGAGAACGGCGAGGATTTCAAAGATGCATTTTTGGGTGAGGTTGGCGTTAAAACCTTTGAGATGGATAACATCAAAGCGTCTTACGACGAGGTAAGCGTAGATTTCCATTACTGTGCACTGGTAAATGCATGGCAGAAGCTGGGCTTTAGCGATGAAAGATGTGCAAAGCTTTGCGATATTGCAATGGATGGCGACAGAGGCATTGCAGAGGCTATGGGCATGACTTTGGAATTAACCGACACCATTGCAAAAGGCTGCGATTCTTGTAAACTGCGCTTCCACAAATAATCTGCAAGGACAAATGGTTTTTACATACGGAACGAAACAACGTTTTTAGGAGGAAAATCATGAAAAAGTTAATCGCACTGGTTCTTAGCGTATTGATGATCACCGCAATCTTCACAGGGTGTGCATCGGCTCCCGCATCTAGCTCTGCTCCGGCTGCAGACGGTTCAGCCCCCGCAGAAAAAGGCACCATCAAATTTGGTGTACTTGCCCCTCTCACCGGCACAAATGCTGAGTACGGCAAAGGCTTTGAGGTTGGAATGCAAATGGCTGTTGACAGAATCAACGCAGCCGGCGGCGCCAACGGTTACAAGCTGGAGCTCGTAATCAAAGACTCTAAGGGTGACCAAAAAGAAAGCTCCGACCTTGCAAGACAGTTTGCCGACGATGAAGAGATTCTGGCAATTTTGGGCGACTTCCCATCGGGTGCTTGTATGGCAAACGCGCCGATTGTTGATGAGGCAGGCATTGTTCAGCTTTCTCCCACGGCTTCCAACCCCGACTATGCTGCTATGAGCGAGTACTGCTTCAGCATCATGGGCCGTCAGGACGGCGAGGCCCCTTTCTATGCAAAATATATTCTGAACAAATATATGGGCGCTAAAAAGCTGGGTGTCATCTACATTAACAGCGACTGGGGTAAATCCTGCTACGATAACTTCAAAAAACAGGCGGATGTTGAAGGCCTGGAGATTGTGGAAACCGTAAGCTATGTACAGGACGAAAAGGACTTTTCCTCTTTAATCACAAAGCTGAAGGCTGCAAACCCCGATACCGTATGTATTATGGATCAGGGTGCAGTTCCTCAGATCATTAACCAAATCAAATCGTCAGGCTGGGATGTTCCCATCACCACACTGGGCCCGGGTACTTCGCAGCAGCTGATTGACCTTTGCGGCGAAAATGCAGAAGGTCTGCTGCTCACCTCTCCGTTCTTCTTTGACCCTGCAGACGCTGAGATTACTGCATGGAAAGATGAGTTTGTCTCCAAAGCAGGCTTTGAGCCTACCATCCATCCCGCTTGCGCGTTCGATTGCGTTAACCTGCTTGCAGAGGCAATCAAAGCCAGCGGCGACGGCGAAGTAACCAGACAGACGATTCGTGACAACCTTGCCAAGGTTGAAATGCAGGGTGTAACCGGTCCCATTAAATTTAATGAAGCAGGCGATATCACAAGGCAGTACCTAATCTGCGGTGTTGAAAACGGCAAGTATGTTGTAAAAGAAGGCTTCGATTACTCTGTGGAGTAATTCTGCTGCGATCATTCTTCTAAAAAAACTGCTACCGAAGTGCTTTGCAATCATACAAATTGCAAAGCACTTTGAGTATCAGGCTGTTAAAATATGTTTCGGGGGGAGCATTTATGGAGTATTTTCTCAATCAGTTGATCAACGGATTGTGTCAAGGCGCCATATACGCGCTGATGGCAATTGGATACTCGGTTGTTGTTGGTGTGGTAGGCATGGTTACGTTCACACACGGTGAAGTAATTATGATTGGTGCGTTTGCGTCTTTTTATGTTTTTGAGGCATGCGGCAACAATTTGCTGCTGGGTGTCGCGGCAAGTTTTCTTGCATCATGGCTTATCGGTATGTTTGTTTACAAGGTTTGTTACGAGCGATTCTTTAATGCGCCGAGACATATTTCTCTTATCTGCACCATTGGTGCCAGTATGCTGATTAAAAACCTTGCTCAGATTATCTTTGGTCCAAACCAAAAACCGATGCTGAATGTGGTTGAAAATAAGTTTTTCAACTTCGGCACGGTGCAAATTTCAATGGTACAGGTTATCGTTATTATAACGGTTGTTGTACTGGCAATTCTTCTTTCGCTGTTTTTTTATAAGACAAAATGGGGCATTGCGTTAAGGGCGGTAAGCCAGGACAAAAGCGCGGCTTATCTGATGGGTGTAAACGTAAAAAGAACCGCGATGATCGGCAACTGCATCGGCTGCGGCCTCGGCGGTGTTGCCGGCATGCTCCTTGCAATATATTATCAAACCCTGAGTGCCACCATGGGCGGCTCTATGGGTATGAAGGCGTTTTCCTCCTCGGTTCTCGGCGGTCTTACCGATATCCGCTGCTCTGCATTGGGCGGTCTGTGCATCGGTATTATCGAGAACCTCGGCATTACCATTTCTTCCGCAAGCTTCCGTGATATCTTTGCGTTTGGCTTCCTCATCCTGGTGCTCATCATCAAACCGGAAGGCTTCGCTTCCAAGAAAGGAGTGCGCCCTTAATGTCAGAAATAATTGAAACATGCAAGGCAATTTATAAAAAGCATAAGCTCATCTGTATGCTGGCACTGTTGGTGCTTCTCCTTTTTGTTCCGGTGCTTTTCCCCAAAAGCTACGTTATGGGCATTATGTGCCGTATTCTGATGTATGCGACCCTCGCCGGCTCGCTGAACGCGATTAACGGCTACAGCGGACAGACCTGTATCGGTCATGCGGGCTTTTTCTGCATTGGCACCTACTGTGAGGCAATTCTGGCAACCAGGCTGGGGCTTAACTTTTGGCTGCTGCTGCCGGTTGCGGGTATTGTTACGGCAATCATCGGCCTGCTGATTGCACTGCCCACCTTGAAGATGAAGGGTATGTACCTTTCGATTGTAACCCTTGGCTTCTCAGAAATTGTGCGCCTCATTGCGCTAAACTGGGAATGGCTCACCGGCGGCCCAATGGGCATTAAGGGGATTCCCGTTCCTGTGCTTTTCGGCCTCGAAATCAAAAACTCCAAAACCTATTACTATATTTTTCTCGCAATTGCGGTTCTGTTTGTGTTTGTTACAAACAGGGTTATCAAATCTAGGTTGGGTAGGGCTTGGATGTCGATTCGTGAGGACGAGCTCGCAGCAAAATCGCTGGGAGTTGAAACCTCCCGGTACAAAGCACTCAACTTTATGTACGGCGCTTTCTGGGCGGGCGTTGTGGGTGCGGCGTATGCTCCCTATGTGCGGTTTATCGATTCCACTTTCTTCAGCCTTGATGAGGGCTTTAACATCCTCTCTATGGTCATTATCGGCGGGCAAGGTACGTTGGTCGGGCCCATCTTCGGTTCCGTTATCGTAAACTTCTTAACCGAGATTTTAAGACCGGTTGGCCAATGGAGAATGGTTGCCTACGCAATACTCATTATAGTTATGATGTGGTGGAGACCACAGGGATTGGTCGGCGCTTCCGACAGTATCCTGGCGGGCGGTAAAATAACCAAACCAAAATCGGTCAGACAAAAGAAAGAGGAGGTGCGCGCATGAGTGCTCTTCTGGAAGCAAAAGGTGTTTGTAAATACTTTGGGGGCTTGAAAGCGGTTGAGGGCGTGGATATGTCCATCAACAAGGGTGATATTTTTGGTATCATCGGCCCAAACGGTGCGGGAAAAACCACCTTTTTCAACATCTGCTCCGGCATTTATCAGCCCACCAAGGGTGAAATCTGGCTGGATGGAGAAAAAATCTCCTCCCTGCACTCCGAGCAGATCGCCAAAAAAGGAATGGCAAGAACCTTCCAGAACATTCAGCTGTTCAAATACATGTCTGTTCTGGAAAACGTCAAAATCGGGTTCCATATCCACACCAAAACAAAAATGCTCGACTCTATTCTGCATACTAAAACCTATCAGCAGGACGAAGAGTTTGCAGTGCAAAAAGGGCTTGAGATTTTGGAGAAGGTAGGGCTTTCCGAGTATAAGGATACGATGGCGGGCAACCTCGCTTATGGAATTCAGCGCAAGGTTGAGATTGCAAGAGCCCTCGCTCTTGACCCGAAAATTCTTCTGCTCGACGAGCCAGCGGCAGGTATGAACCCGCTGGAGACACAGTCACTGATGGAATTTATCAAACAGCTGAATCATGACGGATACACCATTGCGGTGATTGAGCACGATATGAAATTTGTAATGAACTCCTGCAACCGCATTTTGGTGCTCAACTTTGGGCAGAAAATCTGCGAGGGTACGCCCGATGTTGTAAAGGCCGACCGCCATGTACATGAGGCATATTTCGGCAAGGGAATCATTGCAGGAGAGGCGGTTAAAGTAAATGCTTAAAATAGAAAACCTTTCGGTAAACTACGGCTACATAACCGCGCTCACCAACGTAAACCTTGAGGTAAACCAGGGCGAAATCATCACCCTCATTGGCGGTAACGGCGCGGGCAAAACCACAACACTAATGTCAATTTCCGGTCTGGTGGAGAAGGCAAGGGGTAAAATCACCTTTAAAGGCGAGGATATCACCAGAAAAGCGCCCGATAAAATTGTTAAAATGGGGCTGAGCCATGTGCCCGAGGGCAGAAAGATATTCCCCGCGCTTACGGTTTACGAGAATTTGATTGCGGGCACGCTCGGCAATCCATCGCTGAAAAAAGACAGGGTAGCAGAGCTGATTGAAGAGAACTACCTGCTCTTTCCAAGGCTGAAAGAGCGTGCAACGCAGGGCGGCGGCAGCCTTTCGGGCGGTGAGCAGCAGATGCTTGCGATTGCGAGAGGGTTAATGATGGAACCCGACATCATCATGCTGGATGAGCCCTCGCTCGGGCTTGCACCGATCGTCGTGGAAGAAATTTTTGAGCTGATTCTAAAAATCAGAGAAAAAGGCAAAACCGTGCTGCTCATCGAGCAAAACGCGTCTATGGCGCTTTCCATCGCCGATAGGGGTTACGTGCTAGAAACCGGTAATGTCATCCTTGAGGGAAAAGGAAAGAGTCTGTTGGAAAACCCAGAGGTAAAACGTGCCTATTTGGGTGCATAACCACATATAAAAATAACAAGCCCGGTGCGCAGTACGAAATGACACAGCAGTGTAATTTTGTCTGCGCTTTCGGGCAAATTGGAGGAAGCTATGAGAAAGATTATCAACAAACCGGAAAACTTTGTGGATGAGACGATAGAAGGCATTCTTTTTGCATATGGCGACCGCGTAAAGCTTTTAAACGAGGACAAACGGGTCATCCTCACCAACTACCCCGTGAAAAAGGGCAAGGTAGGTATTGTAACAGCAGGCGGAAGCGGGCATCTCCCTGTATTCTTGGGTTATGTCGGGCAGGGCATGTTGGATGGATGCGCAGTGGGAAATGTGTTTGCATCCCCCTCGTCGCAGAAGATGGCGGACATGATTAAGGCGTGCGACTACGGAAGCGGTGTGCTTTGCCTGTACGGAAACTACGGCGGCGACAACATGAACTTTGATATGGCCTGCGAGCTGGTGGAATTTGACGATGTGGAAACCAGAACCGTACGCGTCAAGGATGACGTTGCGTCCAGCCCCAAGGAGGCAGCGGACAAACGAAGAGGCGTTGCCGGAATGGTATATGCATTTAAGCTCGCCGGTGCTGCAGCCGAAAAAATGATGAGCCTGGATGAGGTTGCGCAGGTAGCGCAAAAAGCTTTGGATTGCACCAGAACGATGGGTGTTGCACTCTCTCCTTGCATTGTACCGGAGGTGGGTAAGCCCACATTCTCAATCAATGATGATGAAATTGAGATTGGTATGGGCATTCACGGAGAGCGCGGTATTGAGGTTCGTAAAATGATGACCGCAGATGAGGTTGCACAGACTGTTTTGGAGAAAATTCTCGCCGATATGCCGCTGGAAAAGGGAGACGAGGTCTCGATTATGGTGAACGGGTTGGGCGCAACCCCGCTGGAAGAGCTGCTGATTGTTTATCGCAAGCTGCACCTCCTGCTCGCAGATAAGGGCGTTACCATTTATATGCCGCATGTAGGCGAGTTTGCAACTTCCATGGAAATGGCGGGTCTTTCCATTACGGTGCTCAAGCTGGACGATCAGCTGAAAGAGCTGCTGAGAAGCCCCGCATCCACACCATTCTACACCAACGCAAACAAATAGGAGGAAGAAAAATGAACGCAACTACGTTAAAAGAAGCGTTTGCTGTCATCAGCGATATTATGCTGAAAAACAAGGATTATCTGATTGAGCTTGACCAGCAAAACGGCGATGGAGATTTGGGAATTTCGATGAGCGGAGGCTATAAGGCTGTGGCAGATTATCTCGCCGATGCCGAGGAAAAAGACCTCGGCAAGCTGCTGCTGAAATCAAGCACGGTATTCAACGAGGCTGCGCCCTCCTCGCTGGGCACCATCACCTCGTTTGGCCTAATGGGTATGGCAAAAGCGCTTAAGGGCAAAGAGGAGACAACCCTCGCCGAAACAGCAGAAGCATTGTGTGCTGGGGTTGAAAAAATTATGGACAAGGCAAAATCCAAACCGGGTGAAAAAACCATTCTGGATGCGTTGTGCCCCGCAGTGGAAACACTAAAAGCAAACAGCGCGGCAGATGCTAAGACGGCGTTTCAGGCAGCATATGACGCAGCGGCAGCGGGCTCTGAAAGTACCAAAGCAATGAAATCGGTGCATGGCAGGGCGGCTTATTACGGAGAAAAAAGCATTGGTTTGCTGGACGGCGGCTCTGTAGTGGGCAAACTAATCTTTGAAGGACTATACCAGTGCTGCTGCAGGTAAGAGAGGACGTATTGTTACATGGATAAAAGCACATACAATCATTATTTGGCAATATTAAAAAGTGAACTGATACCGGCACTTGGATGCACTGAGCCGATTGCAATTGCATTTGCAGCGGCCAAGGTGTGTGAGGTGCTGGGCTGCAGGCCGCAGTCCATTGAGATGGCCTGCAGCGGCAACATCATCAAAAACGTAAAAGGCGTAACAGTACCCAATTCCGGTGGCTTAAAGGGCATTGATGTTGCGGCGGTGCTGGGCGTTGTGGGTGGCAGAGCAGATAAAAACCTGGAGGTGCTCCAGTCGATTACACCCGAGCATATTGAAGAAACAAAGCAACTCGTTGCAAACGGTTACTGCAAATGCAGCCTGATTGAAGGGGTAGAAAACCTCTATATCATTGCAAAAGCGTGGGCGGGCGAACAATCTGCGACCGTAGAAATCAAATCCAAACACACGCATATTACCAAAATTACCAAAAACGGCGAAGTTATTTATAAACAGGATGATATCTCAAATACCGCTGAAACGGGCGACAAATCGCTGCTCAACGTAAAGGATATTATTGAGTTTGCCGATACCGTATGCATTGACGATGTCAGTGAGCTTTTGGATCGCCAGATCGAGATGAACACTGCCATTGCGGATGAGGGGCTGAAACACAGCTACGGCACCGAGGTGGGCAGAACCCTGCTGGAATTTTACGGCAATGATGTTAGAGTGCGTGCACGTGCAAGAAGTGCCGCCGGGTCGGACGCTCGCATGAGTGGCTGTGCACTGCCGGTTGTCATCAATTCCGGCAGCGGCAACCAAGGTATGACCGTTTCGCTGCCCGTAATTGAGTACGCATACGAGCTGGGCGCGAGCAAAGAGCAGTTATACCGTGCGTTGGTGGTTGCAAACCTAATTTCCATTCACCAGAAAAAATACATCGGCAGCCTTTCGGCTTACTGCGGTGCAACCAGTGCAGGCTGTGGGGCGGGCTGCGGCATCACCTACCTGCACGGCGGCAGATACGAGGACATCTCAAAAACCATCGTCAATACCATCGGCAACATCGGTGGCATGGTGTGCGACGGTGCAAAACCGTCCTGCGCTGCCAAGATTGCATCCGCAGTAGATGCGGGAATTATGGGCTTTTTGATGGCCAAAAAAGACCGGGTATTTCAGCCGGGCGAGGGTCTGGTGCAAGGGGATGTCGAGCACACGATCCAAAACCTCGGTAGAATGGGCAGAGTGGGTATGAAATCCACCGATGTCGAGATCCTCAACATTATGATTGGCAAATGACAGAAATGAGACGGTACAGCGACAGACAAGGAGAGAAGCAGGATGGCACAGGGCGGTTCCCTAAAAAATAAAATCTACAACTCCGTGCTGAGCGATATTTTGCAGGGGAACTACACTCAAGATACCATCATCAGCGAAAAGATGCTGATTGAAAAGTATCAGGTAAGCAAATCACCTGTGAGAGATGCGCTGATAGAGCTGTGCAACGAGGGGATTCTGCGCAGTATCCCCCGCTATGGCTATGAGCTTGTGAGGATAACCGAAACAGATATTCAGAATATTATTGAATACAGGATGATACTGGAAAGCGAATGTGTACGAATAGCCGCAAAAAAAATGTTGGATCAGGAAATTGACGAGTTGGAACAATATACTCGTCAGTGCTGCAGCATCCCCCAAGAGGTGGATATTTGGAAACATTGGGACAACAACATACGGTTTCACCTGCGGCTGAATTCCTATGCTCAAAACCAGTACATCTACGATAAGCTGAAAGAGAGCATGAATATACTAACAAGAGCCTATGCACAAATGCACTGGAACCAGTGGCACAAAACTGAATTTTCTATGGGAATTGAAGGGCATCTTGAAATTATAAGGTGCATCCGTGCACGAGACTCAGAGCTGGCAGTAAAAGTACTCAAAGAGGATATCAGCCGGTTCGGCAGCGTTCTGCTGAACTGGTAACAAGACCAAAAAAAGCGAGATACTACAGGGTGGAAGTTATCTCCAAACAAATGCTAAGGGTGTATTCTAAACAGAATACACCCTTATTTTGTAAAACAATATCGGTCTTTATGGTTCAATATAAAGTTACTGCTTAGTGACTAAAATGTTCAGAAAACTGCTCTATTACCGCTTGTACTTCCTCTATCTTATCTGGTTTTAACAAGGCAATTATTTTAGAAGCAAACTGTGCGATATCATCATGTGTAAAGCTGCCCTCGGTCTGTTTTCTAAAGTTTTCTGCAAGCAATGCTCTCGCTTCCTCAATCTTGTTCTCTTTTACTCTTTTCAAAATATAATCTGAAAATTGTTTCTGCCCTTGATTCATAAATGGCCTCCTTTGAAGCTTTATAATAGTATATATTGTATCAAGAAAAAATTGTTTTATAAGCGGGGCTTTTTTCAATAACGGTCAAGCTAAGGACTTCGCATGACTATTTTTGCTATCTTTTTTATTTCAGGGTATACTAGGCTCAAACAGTTTCTGGAAGGAAGTGATAGTACGGCTAATTCAAACAAAAAATCCAATAAACTCATACATGAAAAATCCCCCTATCTCCTTCAACATGCCTACAATCCGGTAGATTGGTACCCTTGGGGAGAAGAGGCCTTCGCCCACGCCAAAGCGGAGGATAAACCTATTTTTTTGAGCATTGGCTACAGCACCTGCCATTGGTGCCATGTCATGGAGCAGGAGTCGTTTGAAGATGATGAGGTGGCGCAGGCGCTGAACCGTAATTTTATTGCAATCAAGGTGGATAAAGAGGAGCGCCCCGATATCGACTCGGTTTATATGAACGTGTGCCAGGCACTCACGGGCTCGGGCGGCTGGCCGATGACAATTCTGATGACACCGGAGCAAAAACCGTTTTTTGCGGGCACATACTTTCCAAAACGATCGCGCTACAATATGCCGGGCATACTCGATATTCTGCAGACGGTGGCGACACAGTGGCGGCAGGATAAGGGTAGGCTGCTTGACTCTGCGGGAAAGATTACCGGAATTATGAAAAAACAAGAGCAGGAAACGGGCGAGGGCAGGCTCTCAAAAGAGCTTACCGAGCAAGCAGAAAGCCTGTTTGCCAAAAGCTTTGATGTGCGGTTTGGCGGTTTTGGCAGCGCGCCCAAATTCCCCACACCGCACAATCTGATGTTTCTGCTTCGCTACAGTGCGTTAGAACAAGATAAGTCTGCTTTATCTATGGTGGAAAAAACACTGCAGCAGATGTACAAAGGCGGGCTGTTTGATCACATCGGGTTTGGTTTTTCGCGTTATTCAACCGACCGGCGCTGGCTGGTGCCCCATTTTGAAAAAATGCTTTACGACAATGCACTGCTTGCCATCGCCTACCTGGAGACGTATCAGCTGACGGGGAATGAACTGTACCGACGGGTTGCGGAAAAAACACTCACCTACGTTCTGCGCGAAATGACGAGTGAAGACGGCGGGTTTTACAGCGCACAGGATGCAGATAGTGAGGGGGTTGAGGGAAAATACTATGTGTTTACACCGGATGAGATCATCAACCTGCTGGGAGAAGAGGACGGAGCATATTTTAACCAGTATTTTGATATTACCGCAAAGGGTAACTTTGAAGGTAGCAGCATTCCAAACCTCATAGAAAACGCTGCTTATGACAAAGCCGATGACAGAATTGAAGCCCTGTGCAAAAAAGTGTACGAATACCGCCTCACCCGCACCGCACTTCATAAAGACGATAAAATTTTAACCTCTTGGAATTCATTGATGATTGTGGCATTCGCAAAGGCGTATCAAGTATTGGGAACGCAACGTTACCGTGAGGCGGCAGAAAGAGCAATGGAGTTTAACAGGCAGATGCTGACAACCGAGGATGGCAGGCTGTGTGTCCGCCACCGCGACGGTGAATCGGCGGGCGGTGGGTATCTCGACGATTATGCCTTTACCGCATGGGCAGCACTCACCCTCTATGAGGCAACCTTTGAAGCAAACTATTTAGAAAAAGCTTTGTTTCTCACACAGCAGATTTCAGAGTTGTTCAGCGACGCAGAAAGCGGTGGGTTTTATCTTTACGGTGCAGGCAGCGAAAATCTTATCCTGCGCCCCAAAGAGACCTATGACGGTGCGATTCCTTCGGGCAACTCGGTTGCAGCGTATGTGCTTATTCGGTTGGCAAAGCTGACCGGTAAGCCCCAGCTTGAGGAACTTGCCCATAGACAGCTCAAGTTTTTGGCCGGCAGCATGGAGCATTACCCCGCAGGGTACAGCTTTGCGCTGATGGCGATGATATCCGCCCTTTACACCACCAAAGAAATTGTTTGTGTTACAGAAAACAGTGAAGATGTACAAAAACTACAGGGCATATTGCGCAGCCGTTTTTTACCCAACACGGTTGTTTTGGTGAAAGACCTTACCGGTGACGGTAAGACGGAGCAGCTTGTGGAGCTGATTGAAAATTATAGGCTGAAAGACGGCAAAACGGCTTACTACATCTGTGAAAACAATGCATGCACCCCGCCTTTTACCAATTTGGACGAACTGGCGAAACGTCTATAGCAGTATCATTCAACTGCCTATTTGAATATTATTCCATCTTCATAAAACTGTTTAAAACTCATAAACTAATAAAAATGAATGAAATGGAGATTGAATATGAGCACCGATAACAAAAAGAAGAGCACCAAGAATGGAAAAAAGGAAGATGGCAAGTTCCATTCAAAGAATATTAAGCATGACCCTCAGGCAGAGAGTGCAAGAGCCGTATTTGGGCTGAACAATGCCAATGAAGAGAACAAAAAATGATTGAAAAGCATTTGATGTTCAAGCAGATAAATGAGCATCTGCTCACAGATGCCCAGCCTTCTGAATATTTTAACGCAATTCAGGATGATTTGTTTTTCTCTGTTTTTCCGTTTACGATGCTCAGCAAGCTGAAAGAAACCCCGCAGTCTGTTCAGCATCACCCCGAGGGCAGCGTATGGAACCATACTATGCTGGTGATTGATGAGGCGGCAAAAGTGAAAAAGCAGAGCAAAAACCCCGATGTATTGATGTGGGCGGCGCTGCTACACGACATTGGCAAGGCGGATACGACAAGGAAAAAAAGGGACAGGGTTACCTCCTACGACCACGATAAGGTAGGCGCTGTAAAGGCGCGGCAGTTTTTGCAGGAATTTACCGAGGATGAAAGCTTTATCGAGCAGGTAGTGGGGCTTGTACGGTGGCATATGCAAATTTTGTTTGTGGTTCGCTCTATGCCGTTTGCCAATGTTGAAGGGATGAAAGAACAGACCGACGTGGAAGAGATAGCGCTGCTGGGCTTATGCGACCGCATGGGGCGCCATGGTGTAGACAGAAAAAGTGAAGAGGGCAACATCCGCTTATTTCTTCAAAAGTGCCGTCTGTAAAAAAATCCGTGTGCCAAGCACGGACTTTTTTTATTCTGCTTGTTTTATACAAACGGCCAACCTATAATAAGGACAATACAAAGAAAAGAATGGGAAGGATTGATTTGATGAAGGGGACATGCAGGCAGATTTATTTGGCAGGTGGCTGTTTTTGGGGGCTTGAAAAATACATGCAGGAGATAAACGGCGCGACAGAAACCGAGGTGGGCTATGCCAACGGCAAAACCGAAAACCCTACCTACGAGGATGTCTGCCGTAGGAATACAGGCCATGCCGAAACGGTGCGTGTCGATTATAATGCGGATAAAATCAGCCTGCCGTTTCTGTTGAATCTTTATTATGAGGCAATCAACCCTATCTCGCTGAATCGGCAGGGTAACGATGTCGGCAGCCAGTACCGCACCGGTATCTATTTTGTGAGGCAGGAGGATGAAGATGTAATTCGCACCTCGATTGCCCGGCTTCAAACACGTTATGACCGCCCCATTGCCATCGAGGTAAAGCCGCTTGAGAGCTACTACAAGGCGGAAGAGTACCACCAGCACTATCTGGACAAGAACCCCGGCGGCTATTGCCATATCGGTTGGGATAAGATTCAGCAGGCAAAGCAGGCGCTGGTTGACCCGGCACAGTATGCTGTACCTGCACAGGCTGAGTTGAAACAGCAGCTGACGGAGCTTCAGTACGAGGTGACGCAGCACAGTGCAACCGAGCCGCCTTTTCGTAACGAATATTGGAACCATGATGAAAAAGGCATCTATGTCGATATCACTTCGGGTGAGCCGTTGTTTTTCTCGGGTGATAAATTTGAATCGGGCTGCGGCTGGCCAAGCTTTTCGGCCCCAATCGACCCGAATGTGGTACGCGAGACGACCGATACCTCTCACGGAATGCTGCGCAGTGAGGTTCGCAGCCGTGTGGGCGATGCGCATTTGGGCCATGTCTTTGATGACGGCCCGCGTGAGCGCGGGGGATTGCGTTATTGCATCAACAGTGCGGCAATCCGTTTTGTGCCAAAGAGCAAAATGCAGGAGGAAGGCTACGGTTATCTGCTGCCCTATGTACAATAGAGAACAAATGAGAAATCCCCCTCGCCCTGTACACAAATGCAGGAGGAGGGGGTATGTTCTTTGTGTATTATCTTCTGGGGGTGTCAAATGCGGGGTTAAATGCGTAGAAGTTCTTTGAGTCGAGGTGGTCTTGTACAACGCGCAGCGATTCACCAAAACGCTGGAAGTGGACAATTTCGCGTTCACGCAAGAATTTAATGACATCGCGCACGTCGGGATCATCTACGAGGCGCAGAATGTTATCATAGGTAATGCGCGCCTTTTGCTCTGCGGCCATGTCCTCAAACAGATCGGCGATTGGGTCACCGGTGGATTGCAGGGTCGCCGCAGAAAACGGTTGACCGTCTGCATTGCAGGGGTAAACACCGGTGGTGTGGTTGATAAAGTAATCGCTAAAGCCGCCGTCTTTAATTTGCTTTGGGGTCAGGTTACGTGTCAGCTGATATACAAGGGTTGAAACGAGCTCTTCGTGTGCGAGTTCTTCAGTCCCTACGTCGGTCAAAATTGCTTTTGCTTCATTATAAGGCATGACGTAACGCTGGCTTAGATAGCGGGTTGCAGCGCCCATTTCGCCGTCGGGTCCACCATGTAGAAAAAGGTGATAGTATTTAAGCATAGTAAATAATCTGAACATGATTCTTTTTACGATAAAAAACAATCTGGTCGATGAACGTGCGCAGGAGCTTGTTTTTTTCGGTTTCGCTTATACTTGAATCCCGGAGAAGCTGAGGGGCATCTTTGTGTTTTTCAATAAAGTCTCGCGTTGTAATTGGAGCGGGAGGAGTGGGTTGCTGAGATTCAAGATGTGCTAATGCGTCCAATATTTTTTGCTTGTTTTCCTTGTATTCTTCAAGAGAATCTACGCAGTTTTCATAGGCAAACTTTACACGTTCTAGCTTTTGCTTCTCGCGGGCAATCTGAGATTCAAAAATGTTTGACATGTCAACCTTAGAAGGAATACTTTTATTGATAATTTCAAAATTCGCAGACTTGAAATCTTCCTCAATACATTCGATTACTGCCTGGATAATAAGCTTCATTGTGATATAGTGAGATACATCACATAACCCATGTACATATTTGTTGCACTGTAAAGAGTTACGCGAGCTGCGTGTAAGTGTAGCACCACAATTGCTGCATTTTACAAGGCCTTGCAACATGAAATCCTGCTTTTCTCGAATGCGGCTATGTTTTGAATATAATTTTTTAGATTCTTTAAGTTTTGCCTGCACGCGTTCCCATGTATCGTTATCAATTATTGGTTCATGAGAACCATCGGAAATAATAAGATCGGGATTATCAAAGTCTCGATCGGCGCGACCATTAGGGCTGTAACGTATTTTACCAATGTAGGTAGGATTATTTAAAATATATTGGATAGTACGATTTTCAAACCGACCGCCTCGTGCGGTTCTCACTCCCATACCGGTAACGGTAAGAGCCAGATCCCGAGTACTCTTGCCAGCAAGGTACTCCTGAAAAATCATTTGAACAATAGGAGTGGCATCGGGGTTGGGATAAAATTGCTTTTCACGAATATCATAACCAAACGGTGGGGTTGATACAGGCTCGCCACGGCTTGCTTTTTTAATCATACCACGTCGAACATCTTCACCGAGGTTTATTGAATAGTATTCGTCCATCGCTTCGATGAAAGCCTCCATGAGAATTGACAGTTTGTCATCATCTGGCAGGGGTTCATTTATCGAAACAACATCGATGCCGAGATCCTTGCGAAGCATTGATTTATAAACAACACTATCCTCACGGTTTCGTGCAAAGCGGTTAAATTTCCAAACCAATATAACGTCGAAAGGCTTAGGCTTCGTTTTTGCAATACCTATCATACGCATAAACTCATGGCGGCGTTTTACCTTGCGACCGCTGACACCGTCATCTTCTTGAAAGATAAATTCCTCCGGTATGATGATATCATGGGCTTTAGCGTACGCTTGTATAGTATCTATCTGGCTTTCGGGGCTATACTCAAGCTGATCGTCCGTTGATACACGTACATAAGCTGCACCGATTTTCATTGTTTTCACCTCAAAACAGTATATTTGTAAGCAAGAGATAACTTGCCAAATTACTGTGTTTAAGGTACAATAAAAGGGCAGAGTTATTCCGTATTTACTTTTAGTCGGGTAGATGAATTTCTGCATTTGTCCGTTCGCTACGCCAATAGCGGACGGATTTTTTATTTAATATTTTACCACCTAATCAGTGATTAGGTGGATTTTTTGTTTACCATCGTTTTTTTGATGTTGTATAAAGCACCTTGCCGGCAATTTTAACCTCATTTAGCATTTCGCCTGTAATTACAGTGGTTTCATGGCTAGGGTTAAAAGGTTGAAGAATGAGCGCACCCTGAGCTTTAACCACTCTCTTGAGTGTCCCTTCATCGCCATTAATGATAACTACAGCTAAGTCGCCGCTGTCCACATCGCTTTGCTTGCGAACAAGGGCAAGGTCACCGTCGTGGATATCGGGCTCCATGCTGTCGCCATGAACAACCAAATAAAAACACTCTTCCGGGTTTTTCACATCGGCTGTTTCATATCCTACGATTTCTTCATAGGCGATTCCGCCATAACCTGCACGAACAGAACCAATTATTGCGATGAGAGGGTATGAAACAACAGAAATGCCGCCGGCCTTATAGATTTCTTCATCACTGCATCCGGAATCGTTAATATGGCAAGGTTCATTGTTCCAACCCATTAAATTGGATGGCGTCGTCCCTAAAGCGTCAGCAAATGCTTGTATTTTTGATTGTGTAATATCGTTTACACCCATCTCAATTTTATTTATGGTTGACCTAGACTTATAGCCAAGCTTTTTAGCTAATTCATCCTGAGAGTAACCTAACTCTTCTCGCCTTTGCCTAATTCTGATACCTATATGTGACATCTCAATACCCTCTCTCTATGGGATACTATAATAATAACACATTGATTATTAAAAATCAACAAAAATTGAATTTATTGCATAAATGTGTTGACAATTAGGAAACAAGGTGTTAACATAACATTGTAGCTAAAAAATCTACAGAAAGGAAGTGTTGAACTTGACCAATACAGTAAAATTAAGAACGAAAGTAAAGGCATCTGGGTTAAAGTATTGGAATATTGCGAAGCAAATGAATTTGACTACTTATGGGCTGCAAAGAAAAATAGACAATATGTCTGAGTTTAAATCAAGTGAAATTGCTAAGTTCTGCGAAATTTTAGGCATAACATCTTTAGAAGAAAAGGAAAATATTTTTTTTGCCAACTAAGTAGATTTATAATCTACAAATTATTTTTGGATAGGACATTCTTAATAATTCATACATATAATCGAGGTGATGAAAAGAATGCGAAAGCCCTTAACGTATTCATCGTACATAAAACTAAGGGATGGCTCAGTCGTACCGTTCAGCACGATGAGCGAAGAGGAAAAAGCGCCGCACATTAAAAAAATGATGGAAAACGCAGGGCATGTGATGTCAAATTTCTATGCTGAGCACCCTGAGTTGCCGGTTTAGCCCGGCGGCTGCCAGAAAGGAGGACAAACCTATGTTCGGGATAATCCGTTATGACGGACAAGCCGGGGCGCTGATGCTCACGATTATACTCTGCGCATTTATGCTGGGACTCACGGTAGGCAGATGTTTTAAAAAGTAAGGCGGACAAGCCTTTAAAAAAGGAGGGGGTAAACAGCATGTGCGAAATAGGAATACATCTGATGGTATTTCTACTAGGGGTTTATGTGGGCTGCGTTTTCTATAGGATTTTGGCAAAAAAGTTTAAGGCATAAAAATTGAGGTTGTCCATTAGACGAACCTCAATAGATAAGTATTATTTTTTTCGTGGTGGGGGCGGAGTGGAAGTTGTTGACGGTGGCACGTTACCTCTCTTTTCGCTATTTTCATGGTTAGGAGTGCCTGAGGGGCGGGAGGGTTCTGGTCTAGGGGAGAGTGGTCTTTGAATAGGGTCTTTACTCATTTTGATACCTCCAATGTGTTAGATTCTGTAACTTGATAGTGTTGGAAAAAATATGCTTTACGGTCAGAAACAGCTTTTGTTTCGCAACGATGGTTCCTTGGGAAGTAAGCACTTCCGATATACTTATTTTCTAGCATTATAAATTGCTCTTGATATTCAAACGTTAATCGGCTAATCTCTCCGTCTGAAAGGTTATCGACACGATCCCAATCGTAGTCAACTTCATTAATCAAAAGATCTAGCTCTGGATTGAGAAGGTTAACAGCGGATATTTGGCGAGAGAATGGAAATAAATGTCGAACAGCACCGATTACCTGAGAAATAGATATGATACAAGCCCATAGCCACGGTAGTTTATTCCAGATTAACCAAGAGGAAATACTAACAGCGGACGCCACGCACAATACGCCATTTACAATATTATCAATTAACGTAGAAGTAGCTCTGTAATGCCAGTAGTAATATTTTGATGTGACCAGCTCTTCATACATTGCCCAGTATTTTTCTCTCAAAACAATCCCCTCACTTAGACATGATTTTACCACGATTTACAAAGATTGGCAACAAATAAAGATAAAAATAACAGTGGGACTTTAATGGACAAGCCCCAAACATTAAGAATCGAGGGGGAAAAATGGAAATAGGATGTTTCGCAATCATTGCAACTATCTGCATTGCAGAAGTTATCAACAATTATATAGTCAAGGAGTGGAAAATTAATGCGCGTATTAAGCGTAGAAGAACTCAAGTTGCAAGATTCCACCGCAGCCATAGAGCTGTACAGTAAGAAAAAGCAAGTTAACGTCCCGATCGGGGATGACCTGTATCGAATCACTGGTATATCGTTCAGCGGAATTGCCACACATTTTAAGTATAGCATTAAGTTAAAACAATGCAGCGGCACCGGTAGAATTACGCTGGCTGGAGATTGCAACGGGATAACAGTGTTCTCGCTGCACAAAGAGAGGAGCAGAGCAGATGCCGAAAAAGCAGACAAACAAAAGCCGATTTTGCAGACAACTGCAAAGTTGCCGGAGCGGAAAGGCAAACCGTATGCAGCGGATCTGTTTAAGCGAGAGCTCTGCCGCGGCATCCAAAGGCTAAGTTTGCCGGAGAGCATGAGCATGCCCGCCGAGATACATATGATTATCAAGCTACCCGGGACCACCATCAGTGAAACAATGGTTAGGACAAGCAGGGGATGGATACCCGAAAAATACGCCCAAGATTGAGGGATGTACCTTGAAAAATAAACACAAAAAAACAGCCTTATCTCCCACCGACCAAAGTGATGATAAAGCTGTTTAATACGTAAGACAATGCCGTCTTTTTGTACTTTTATTGTATCAAATATGGCGGCATCTGTCAACCAAAATAATGGCGCTGTGGTGCGCTTTCAATGACTTTTAAGGATATTAAATAGTCGTCGAGCCAGCCACAGTGAAGCAAGGATGTGATGCCGATGAAATATAAGCACCAGTATCTAATCAAAGAAGTAACAGCAGGAGAAACCAAAGAGATATATAAAACGCAATCCTCTCGGTACGGATATAACATCCCTCGCAAAGAAAATACAGGGAATACCCCGGAGGCGGTACAGAAAAACAATCAAAGGCTGGCAGAAGATACCTTGCGTCAGCTGATCAATGAAAACTTTAAGCACGGCGACCTGCATACAACGCTCAAGTTCTTTCCTCCACAAAGACCGAAAGACCCGAAAGAAGCTCAAAAGCATGTGCAGAAATGGATAAGGAGAATGCAAACACGCTTGAAAAAGCTAGAAATTGAGTTTAAGTACATATACGCGGTCGAAATCGGGAAAAAGGGTGCAGTACATATACACGTGATTATGAATTATGTGGATATCCGAATTGTACGGGAATTGTGGACACATGGAACGATATACTTTGTGCCGCTGTACTCAGAGGGGCAATACAGGGAGCTTGCAAATTACATCATCAAGCAAACCAGTGAAATGTACAAGCAAAAAGGCTGGACCGGACGGAGGTACACACCAAGCAAAAACCTCAGCAAGCCAAAAGTGGAGAAACGCAGGGTAAACGCGAAAACGTGGCGCGAAGAACCTAAACCACCCAAAGGCTATATATTCGATTCGACGTTTCCGCTCGAAAATGGTGTGTGCGAGGTAACAGGGTTAACCTACCAGCGGTACGGACTCATCCTCATCAAACCTAATCACGAGCGATACGGGGAGAGGAGGCGATGTTGATTGACATTTGAAAAGTTAAACCAGCAGTTTGATATGCTCTGCCTATTTCGCCGCATCGAGCGAAACCTGCGAGCTGGAAAAGCAAAACCCGAGCGGGTGCGCTGCTGGGCAGAGGATACCGCAAAAGCAACAGTGCCGCAGAATATGGCCAACGCACAAGAGTTTATAGATGCCATCACTGACCATTGCAGCCGGTAGATAGACTACCTCGTAAAATATCCCGTGACCGCTGATAACGATGACTATTTACCAAATCAAAAAGTAGAGCAGCTGAGGCTAAATTGTGAAAACACGGTTTCGCAGTCAACTGCAATTTAGAGCGGAGGATAAAACAATGTTAGAAAAAGTAATTGCACTTATCAACGAGCAGCTAGAGCCTTATAAAAAAGGACAGGCCGAGCGCCGCGCCGGTAGGCTCATGATCAAGCTGTGCGAAAGCAACCCGCAGGCTGCGGAGTTTATTGCACAGGATATTACCAAAAAAGAAATGTCCCTCGCCAAGTGCACCGACAAGGTGAGGCAAGCAGCAAAAAAACAGGCACAAGAAAATAAGTGTAACGAGTGCGAGTTTGATGATGAGGATTGGGTAAAGATGCCGCTGAGCTGACTGAGGCACTCGGATATTTTGCTATGCAGCAGGTGGATTACCTTGCAGGCCCGGCGGACTGTTCAGAAGAGGAGGCTGCCACAATTGCAGGTTGGATTAAAACACAGCGCACCAACGACTACACGCCGAAAGCGGTGCTGCCAAAGGTAAAAGCAGACAGCGAGGGAGTTGTGAATTTTACCACGGATGAAATCAAAGCGGACGGAAAAACATACAACACGGCGCAATACTGCAGCCGTATTGCCGGTATGCTTGCCGGCACGCCAATGACCATATCCTGTACTTACGCGCCACTGCCCGAGGTAACCGATATCAAGAGACTTACCAAGGTGGAGATGGATGCGGCAATCGACGCAGGTGAGCTAATCCTTTACCACGACGGAGAAAAGGTAAAAATCGGGCGCGGGGTGACCAGCTTAACGACTTTGACGGTAGACAAGGGAGAGGCGTTCAAGAAAATTAAGATTGTAGAAACGGTGGAAATGATCCGTACCGACATCCGCCGCACTGCTCAGGACAGCTTCATTGGGCGTTACCCCAACAGTTACGACAACAAGTGCCTGCTCATCACCGCCATCAAGGGTTATTTTGAGCAGCTGGAGGCGGAGGGGATTCTGGCGCGAGGAAAATCTGAAGTCAGAATTGACCTAGAGGCACAGGAACTCCATCTCAAGGCAAAGGGTATGGATACATCCAAAATGAGCGAACAGGAAGTTAAAGAGGCGGACACCGGCTCCAATGTATTCCTGTGGGCGAAGATTAGCATTTTGGATGCGGTAGAGGATATCTTACTCGGAATCATAATTTAAGGAGGGATTTGCATGGATAGCGCAAAAAGAGCAATGAGCGGAACCCACGGCTCGGTATGGCTGGACAACGACCTTGTGAGCGAGTGCTATGGGCTGCAAGCAAAGGGCGCGTTTAACAAAGAGGATATCCCAATGTGCGGATCAATGGGAAATGACTTTAAAATTAAAAGCGTAAAATACACCGGATCGCTGAAGCTGTACAAGGTGAACAGCCGCATGGCGATCAAGGTGGGAGAGGCAATTCGTGCGGGTAAAGACGTGCGCTTTAATGTAATTTCCAAGTTGGCGGACCCCGATGCGTATGGAGCTGAGCGCGTATCGCTGAAAGGCGTATCGTTTGACGACCTGACGCTGGCAGACTGGGAGGCGGATGTGACCGGCAAGGTGGAATGCCCGTTTACGTTTACCGACTTTGAATATCTGGATAAGGTGGAGGTGAGGACGTGAGCGAGGTAATGGATTTGCTACTCAAAATGGAGCCTACCAAACCCCAAACAAAAAAGCTGAAGGTGAAGCGCCTGAGTAGGGAATGCGGAGGTGACGTAACCTTTACCATTACCGGGCTTGGGTACGAGCAGGTATTGCAGATTAAAAATGAACCTGCCGATTTGGGTGTATCGATTTTGCTTGAGGGTGTTGTTGAGCCCGAACTGCGCAACCGAGAACTGATGGAAAAATACAAAGCAGCCACGCCTACGGAGCTAGTGGAAAAGCTGCTTTTGCCCGGTGAAATTGAGGATATCGCTCGTGAGATTGAAAAACTATCCGGTTACCGCAGGGATGTGTTGGAGGAGTTTGAAAAAAACTCTTAACCGGCGGGACGGAGGAAAATATGATGCTCTGGGTGGTGTGCGAGCTGCACATCCTCCCGGGCACATATTACCGCCTGCCGGATGGTGAAAAAATGATGCTGCGGTTACTTTACAACAGCATTTGTGCAAAGGAGGGATCGTATGGGGCGTGACATTGGCATTATGATCAGCGCAAAAGAAACTTTTTCGGATGCCTGTAAAACGATGCAGGCGGCAAACCGTAGCTTTAACAAAGACTTAGATGGCTTGCAGCTCAAACTCGACAAGCTGAACCAGAACAAAACCACTCTAAAGGTTGAATCAGATGCCGCCAAAAAAGCGCTGAAAGAAGCACAAAAGCAGTTTGAGGCTACCGGTGATGCTGCCGATAGAATGGCGCTGGAACTTGCGAATGCTGACTATGACAATGTTAAGCGAAACCTCGACCTCGTAGCAAAAAATGCAAGGCAAGCCGAAAAAGACATGCTGAACCTCACAAGCGCTGTAAGTAAAGCGGAGAACCGGGCAAGCGGGGGGATAAGGGGCGGGAGCACAGAAAGCGACTTACTCGGCTCCCTTGCCGCTGCGGGGATGACCAAGATGATTGGTGATTCGCTGTCTGGTGCGCTGAGCGTAGGCATTACCAGCGCGTTTGGCGGAGAAGCGGGAAGTGCGATCAACACGATGCTCTCGGGCACAATATCGGGCGCTGCGATGGGAGCTATGGCGGGAGGATTGCCGGGAGCTGCCGTTGGAGCAGTGGCCGGTGTTATATCTGGAGGAATCACTGCGGCAACACAGCATTTTGCAAAGCAGGATGATGCGTTTAAGGGTGTTGTTCAGGAGCAGTACGGGATTCAGCAGGAGCGAATGGCGACAGATCTAACTACGGGCAGCGGGTTCGCTGCCGAGCGAGAGATGGATCAAATTGCGTTTTCAAAGCTGATGGGGGATGAAAACACTGCCAAAGACTTTCTAAGTGGTATCAAGGACATGGCAAATACCACGCCGTTTTTATACAACGACCTTAAACAAATGAGTAAGGTAATGAGCACTTACGGCTATAGCCCGGATGAGATACCGAAACTTTTGACCAAGGTAGGAGACACCGGGGCGGCGCTGGGTATGGACACTCAGAGCATGGCGATGGTATCGACCTACATTGGACGCATGAACTCTACAGGTAAAACCACAATGGAATACCTAAACCCGCTGATGGAGCGCGGAATCCCTGCACTTGATTATCTCTCAGATGCGTTGGGAAAATCCAAAGCGAAGATTACCGAAATGGTATCCAGAGGGCTGATTCCCGGCGCAGATGCAGCTCGCATTATTGCGGATTCGATGGGAGAAGCCAACGAAGGCGCAATGTCACTGCAAAGCCAGACTTATGCGGGACTAAAATCAACTGTAGAAGGCTTACAGCAGGAAATGCAGAATGCTATGGGCGAAGGGTACAACGAGCGGCGTAAAACCGGACTGGCTGATCAAGTAGAATACTTAAGCGGGGAAAGCGGGCAAAAAATGCAAGAAGCCAACCGTTTAATAGGAGAATGGAAGGCTGAACTGGAAAATCAGTACGAATGGCAAATCAGAAATGCGGAAAGAGAAGCGTTTAGGCAGATAGAAGAAAAAGGGCTGCAAGGCGCAGAAGCCGGCAGGGTTTTAATGGAGGCCCGTACAAAGGCAGAAAGCGATTACCGAAATTCGAAAGCATACAAAGAGCTGGAAGAAGCGGACAAAAACCTAATTGAAGGGATAGGAAAAACGCTTAAAGAATCATGGAATCACTTTGGTTGGGAGCTCGGACAGGAGTTTACAAGAGGAATCGTAAGCTATATCAACTCAGAGGAATCTGCCAAAGCTATACAGGATGTTGCAAAAAACCAGTATGGATTCGATGCTGCTAAACACAATCAAGCGTCGGCATCAAGCCCGCCATCTGGAAAGGCGTTCGGTATGGGATACGTACCATACAATGGTTTCCCCTCACTTTTGCATGAGGGTGAGCGGGTTTTAACAGCCAGCGAAAACAGGGCGTACAGCGCAAAGAGTACACCCAGCGTGACGATACAAATGGGAGGAAACTATATGGTACGAGAGGAGGCAGATATTGAAGCTATAGCTAGGGAGATTGCTACACAGGTAATAAGGGCGCAAGAGTTACTATAATTGTAAAATTATCCCTATTATGTTATGATAGAAAAAACATCCGATAGGGAGGATTATTATGAAAAGAAGAATAGCTCTTTTAATTTTAGCAATTTGCGTTATTGTGATTAGTGGTTGTGCATCGTATTCAACGAGTAACGCATATGAAGCTCAAAAAAACAAAACTGAAAAATGGTTCGAGGTGACTTCGGATGACTTAATAAAAGAAATAAACAGAAGAGCGGAAGCGGACGGGTATACAAATCTTGAGATTACTGATTACGGATCAACCATTGTTTATGGATTTGAAAAGGATGAAAGGTTTGTTAAGATTGAGGTAGGAGTCGGAGTTCCTGACCGAGATAAAGAAGCGGGAAAGGTTAAGATGGTTGAGCTTAACCTATATGCTAAAGATGAAGAAATGGCAGCCAGAAACGGATATTACATTGAACTCCTTATAGATATTTTCAATCCGGGAATGGTGGAGAAAATTGAGAAGAATTTATATATTTTTGAAGATGCCCCACAAAACATACTAGACTTAAGAGCAACGACCGCTGGAAATGTAAGATACTTTTTCAATGAGGCGAACGACGGGTACAGTGCGTTTTACATTATGCCAGATGACGATGCTGCAAAAGAAGTATCTGAAAAGGAGGGAATTAAACCAATTAAACCAAGTAAGTAAAAATAATTACATTATATCAGCGAGCCGGCGGAGAAATCCGTTGGCTTGCTTTTTTGTACGTAAAAAGGAGGAGGGAGACATTGCTTCGCAGATTTATTTTTAAAGACCGCAGCAAAGAATTGGCGCTACCTGTTACACCGGAGAGTTTCGTGGTGGACTACGGAATCCGCATTGAAACAGTAAACATCCACGATGTAGGCGACGCGGATATTGCAGGAAAAAAGACGCTGGCGACCATAAAGCTGGAATGCATGTTCCCAGAGCGGGATTACGACTTTGCGGATGCAGAGGACGAACCGTACGGCTACGTGAAAACCTTTCAGAAGTGGAGTTTGCGGGGAACGGTGCTGAGATTTATCGTTAGTGATACACCTGTAAACATACCGGTTAGGATTGAGAGTATCGCATACGGTGAGCAGGATGGTACCAACGACGTATATGCCACCATTACGCTGCGCGAGCATAAGGCATTGGAGGCGGTGCAGATTGCCGATACCTCTGCAGCGGTAAACAAACCACGCGCCGGAGAGAGCAATACGCTATCATCTGACCTTGCTTATACCATCCAGTACGGCGATACGATGTGCGCCATCTGCCGCAAATACTATGGCAACGATAAACCTGCCACCTACAACGCACTGGCCCGTTACAACGGAATACCAAACGCCAATATCATCATGGCGGGGCGAGTAATCAATATACCGAGCAAAAGCAAACTGGGGGTGTAGCACATGCCGCAGGTTTACTTAACCAACAGCGAGGGGACATTTGATCTATCGGAGTTGGTCACGAAAATCAACTGGTCAGGAGACTACCGTCAATGCGCCCGCACATTGGATATCGGATTGGTCTCATCGCCTTACGACAGCAAAGTGCCGGAGGTTGATTGCAAAGTCGGCTGTGGTATCGTGCTGGAGGAGGAGGGGGAAACCCTTTTTGATGGTTACGTGATGAGCCGTACCAAGAGCACCGTAGCAAGTGTAATTGACCTTGTGTGCTATGACCGTGGATTTTACCTCAAAAAAATTGAAGTGGCGAAAAAATACGTAGGCGCAACACCTGAGGGCGTTGCGAGGACACTATGCGCAGAGTATGGCATACCGGTGGGGGAGCTGGCGGTGACAGGGGCCAATATATCGCGAAACTTCCCTGGATATTCGCTTTGGGATATCATCCGCACGATGTACACATTGGCGAGTGAGGTCACAAAGAAAAAGTATCATATCGGCTTTGTAGGCACCAAGCTGCAGGTGCGGGTAAAAGCGCCGGGAGAAAGCACCATCATCATTGCCGGAGGCAGCAACCTTATGGATGCCACCACAACCGAGAGCGTGGAGAATATGGTAAACTCGGTCGCTGTCTACGATCAATCGGGAAACCTGCTGCAAACCCTGCAGCACAAAGAGAATATTAAGCTGTACGGGCTGATGCAGCAGGCAATAAAGCAAACCAAGGAAAGCGTTGCACCTAAAGCTCAGCAGCTGCTGGATGAGGGAGACGTGGAGCAAAAAATTACCGTAAACAACTTGGGGGATATCTCTTGCACCGCAGGAAACTGCGTGGTTGTGCAGGAGCCTTACACAGGCCTGTATGGGCTGTTTTATATAGATACTGATACCCACTCGTGGAAAAACGGAGTTTACACCAACAAGCTGATTGTAAACTTTAAGGCGATGATGGATGAAAAAACCGTCGGAGAAATCATCAAATAGGGAGGAATGAGCATTGGAGGACAATCCATATGTAAAGATGGCCGAAGGCGTGAAGGGCGGGAAAGCCAAGCAAATGCTGCGCATCGGAACGGTGACCAGCGCTGCACCCTTGGTGATACAGGCAGGCGGAATACCGCTGTCGGGCAGTGACCTATATGTAAACCGTGCGCTGCTGGGGCATGAGGAGAAGGTATCGCTACTGGACGTTACCGGAACGCTGGACGCCACTTGCGACTGTCAGCAGGGGAGCATGAAAAAGCTGGAAGCCACAGGCGGGATGCTGAGCACGGGAATCAGCCACCCAGTAAGCCTTGCGCCCGGTGACACGGTAGCGCTGCTCAGCGAAGACGATCAAACCTTTATTGTACTGTGCAAGGTGGTGAAAATGGGATGAGCCTGTTTCCAATTATTCAGCCACGCGGAACAGCAGAGCAGACAAGCGAGTTGCCGCTGTACCGCGAGGTTGCATGGGATTACGAGCACAACATACCGATATGGAGCAGAGGCTCACCTGTATTTATAACAGGCGCAGAGGCGGTACTTGTATGGGCGTGGAAAGCTCTGCAGGTACCGCGTTTCCGTTATGAGATTTACAGCCACGGGTACGGCAACGAGTGCGAGGAGTTAATCGGGCAACCATTTACCGAAGAGCTGAAGCGCAGCGAGGCGGCGCGCTATGTGCGGGAGTGCTTGGAGATCAACCCATATATTGAGGAGATTGACGACATTAACGTAGAATTTTCAGAGGGTGCACTGAAAATAAGCTGCCGATTGATTACCGCATATGGGGAGGTGAAGGTACATGTTTGACAATATAACGCCGGAGAGCATCGAACAGAATGTTTACGCTGCGATGGAAACAGACATTGATACCCGCGAGGGCAGTTTTATCCAGGAGATGACTGCGGCGATGGCGCTGGAGATGTACAAGGTTTACACCGGAATGCGTGAAACCATACCGCTGTTTTACGTGGACAAAACCAGTGGCAAATACATTGATAAGCAGGCAGGGTGGTATAATATCACCCGCAAAAAAGGGACAAAGGCACAGGCGGTGCTCACCATCAAGGGTACAGATGGCACAAGGATACCGGCGGGGACGATTTTTACCACTACGGATGGGCTGCAATTTATCACCGTTGCGGATGCGGTGCTCAGTAGCGGACTGGCCACGGTATTGGCAGAGGCTCAGGAGGTAGGGGCACAGTACAATGTTGAGGCGGATAAAATCACACAGCAGTATGTAAGCATACCCGGAGTGACTTCTGTAACCAATACCGCCGCAGTAAAAGGAGGCACCGACCCGGAAAGCGACGAAAGCCTAGTCAATAGGCTGGATGCCTACCGAAAGAAACCACCCACGAGCGGAAACGAATACCATTACGAGCAGTGGGCACTTGAGGTAAATGGTGTTGGCGCTGCCCGCATCTTCCCTGCCGCGCACGGCGGAGGTACCGTAAAAGTGTTGATTGCCGGACCAGACAGGAAACCGGTAGACAGCGTAGTAGTTACCGCCTGTGCTGAGCATATCGAAAAAAACAGGCCTGTTTGCGTGGGTGTAACGGTAGTAAATGCGGAGGAGCTCAAAATTGAAATTGCCGCCGAAGTGCAAGTTGAAAGCAAGACCACGCCACAGGAAGTGCAGGCAAAATTTGCGGTCAGCTTAAGCGAGTATTTACGCGGAATTGCATTTGAGCGGTATGAAATACCGTTTAACCGCATTGCCTATATGCTGCTGGATGTAGATGGGGTGATCGATTACACTGCGCTAACTGTAAACGGTAGCACGGATAATGTAATGATCGGTGAAGATCAAGTGCCGATACTTGGAGAGGTGGTTGTGACGTGAGACGGTTGATTGATTACCTTACGCCAAACTATAAGGATAGCCCCGAGACGGTGGATTGGCAGAATGCTCTGCAGGTGCCAATTGAAAAGTTATGGGCAGCACGGGACGATTACTTTAAACAGCTTGACCCGATGACGGCAACATGGGGGCTGGATTTATGGGAGCGTACCTACGGAATTAAAACAGACACAACCAAACCGTATGAATACCGCCGCACTCGCATTATCAGCAAGATGCGCGGGCAGGGAACAGCTACCGCAGAGATGATCCGAAATGTTGCGGCAAGCTTTGCCGATACCGAGGTAGAAGTGATTGAGCATCCGCAGCAGTATCACTTCGAGGTCAAGTTTACCGGCCGGCTCGGAACGCCGCCAAATTTGGATGACCTAACGGCAACGGTAAAAGAGATCAAGCCTGCGCACCTCACCTTCGGGTACCTTTACAGCTATTTGCTCATCCGTGACATCCACGAGACAATGACATTGGAGCAGATAGAAACAAAGACACTCGATATTTTTGCATTTTAGGAGGGACTCTATGAGTAAGCTAACTAAATTTTTAAAACTGTTCCAGTACGAGCCGGAAGTTGAGAAGAAAAAGACGTTTAATATCACCGAGGCTTTAAATAACAACTGGGATAAAATTGATACGGAGTTAGAGGGGTGGGGCGAGAGCGGGGTGAAGTACAACCTCGGTGTTTACGAGGGAAAAACCGTTACAATCCCAAACACCAAAGCAGGGGACTACCTCTTGCCGAGTATCAAGGGGCGCACACTGGTTACTAAGCCAAACCCCGACGCCGAAATCAGTCCAGATAATATAGCAACCTTTCAGAGTGTTATCAATCCCGTGTTTACCGCTTCGGATGGTAAGGGTAATAGTAATACCGCCACGTTGCAAGCGGAATTATATAGCTTACCAAATGGTGTGTGCGACGAGTATGACGGGATTGGAGGCAAACTTACAAAACGGATTGGTAAGTCTGTTTTTTTAGATGCAAGTGGATTTGTGTACAGCGAGATGTACGAAGATACGGATTTTATTTCGTTTCTAATTAGAATATCCAATATCAAACCTGTACAATTAAAGGCGGAACAGAACACGCAATCAAGTTCTCACTTTCCATTGATCGATGGCAACACTGCATATACTTCTTCCGCTGAGGGTGCAAGCGTATTCGATTCAGATAACAGATACTATATATCTATTAAAAAAACACGTTTATCTGGCTGGAACGACAATCTCTCGAAAACTGAAAAACACAATAAGTTTAACGACTATCTTAAAAATCAGACCGCCGCAGGAAAGCCTGTTACAATTCTCTACGAACTCTCCGTACCCCTAATCACATACCCAAACATCAAATTGACCACCTACGACGGTATAACTACAGTATCTTGTGATAACACAATTTTACAGGACATGAGCGTAACGGTGGTAGACCAACGTAAGGTGTATGAGGCATATCGATCAGTTGCGTTAGGTGCAAACGGTAATGTATCAGCAGAACACTTAAATACAGAAACAGCGGGTGTTTCTGGAATTCGTTTAAAGAAAGCAGGAACGCTTCCTTTTGATTTTGTAATTCAGCGCGTCAAAAATGCTTCTGATGATATGTTGAATTTGTTTTCGGAAAACACAGGTTTTGATGGATTCCATCTAAGAATGAATGAAGCAACTGGTGCGGCGGGTACCAAAATTGTTACAGAAGCAGGAGGAACTGCCCAAAAAGCAAGAGCGCTAGTTTACGGAAACGTAGATGCAATACTCCCACATAGCAATACGGTCGGAACATGGTCAGGAGTGGCAATGGTATTTAAAAAAGCTGGATACTTAGCTGATGATGTTGTAATTCAGACAGGAGCATCACAGTCCGACGCAGAAAACGGCGGTAAGCAAATATTACAGATTTACCAATCTAACACTTGGGATGGTAGACATAATAGGGGTTTCCATTTAGAGTTTCATAAGGCCGCCGCAGAAGCGGGTAGTATGATATACCACACTCAAAATATCACAATAAGTCAATCGGCACCTACATCATTCTTGGGTGAAGGTTGGATTCACCATGTGTATTAAGGTGGTGTTGAGATGTCGATAGTTCAAGGTGCTCAAGGTGTAAACAGAGCAGTTTCACAGGCATGGCAGGGCTTGCAAGGCGTGAACAGGCAAATCCAGAAACGCTTCGAAGGCTCTCAAGGTGTAAACAGGTTAGTACATGCTGCCGTGGAAATTTTACAATCATGGTTCAATGAATATGCTGCAACAGGAAGTTATATAAGCTGTGATGTAAACACAAAAACTGCGTCATACAGTGTAACTTCAAATACGGTAGGTAAATCTGGCTCGGTAAATTTTATGTTAGGCAATCTTACGAGTGGTGCAGTTATAACATTTGAACATTATGGTTCGTTAAGCAGTATGAGAGGTCTGTTCATAGGTGTTATTGGTGGTACAACTGTAAAAAGTTTTAGCTCAACAATAAATGGCGCTGTCAGCTACACCACTACTGGGTCTGGACAATTTTATATAGTTTTAGACCAATACAGTACCACAAACGGCACTAACACTGGCACGATTAAAAACCTTAAGATTAACGGCGCCGAGAAAGCAATTCAAAATATTTCTAAATAGAAAGAAGGGCTTGTATATGAAAATCATATTAAAAGATAAAACGGAACTGCCAATAATAATGGTAAATGGTGCGAAACCTTTTTGCAAAGGTTCGGTGCGAGAAGGCTTAGAATTTGTTTTCAGATCGTCAGAAGTAAACTACGATAATCTAAGAACTTTACTTCGTAACGAGACAAACACCGAAGAAATAACAATTGTCACCGATAACAAAGAACAATTCACTCATTCTGACTATTCTATCGATGCAGGATTTCTGGAAAAACCTGTAGTTGTTGAACCTAGTACGCCAGACACACCGGAACAGACAGAATATCGCATCTTCGCGACCCTAGGTCAGTTTACGTACCTTGAAAAGCAAATGAAGAAAATTGGAATACAAGTATAAAGCAAAGCGGAAGAACAGGAACAGGTGAAAAACGAGATTTTGCAGTTGACTGCAAACAATAAGGAGGAGTAAAAAGTGGACAAAGTAAAGGCTTTTTTTATTGCAATTTTTACGGCGCTTTCCAGTTGGCTTGGTATTCTAGCGATACCAATGTACATGTTGGCAGGGTTAAATTTTGCCGATTATGTAACGGGGTTATATGCAGCTAAATACCGCGGAGAGACGGTAAGCAGCTACAAGGGTATACGCGGCATCGTAAAAAAGATGTGCATGTGGCTGTTGGTAGGGCTTGGTGCCGCAGTAGATTGGCTGATAATGTACGCCACTAACACAATTGGCATCCCGTTGCAGTTTACCTTTGTTGTGGCCTGCTTGGCAGCGGTTTGGCTGATTTGCAATGAGATTATATCCATACTGGAAAACATTATCGATATCGGCGTAGAGCTGCCGCCATTTTTGCTGCCACTGGTAAAAAACATTAAGAGTAAAGCGGAGGATAAGGCAAAGCTGGAGGAGGCAAGACAGGATGCAAACTAAAGTTATCGACGTATCATCCCATCAAGGGATTATCGATTGGGCAAAAGTCAATGCAGACGCGGTAATGATCCGCGCCTGCTATGGATGGGACAACGATCAGCAGATCGATAGGCAGTTTAAAAATAACGTAGCCGGTGCAGGTAAAATCGGAATCCCCTACGGGCTGTACCATTACAGCTATGCCACCAGTGCAGCAGATGCCCGCAAAGAGGCTAATTTTTTTCTGCGTGTAATTCAGGGGCTCAGACCTGAGTATCCCGTCGCTTTTGATTTTGAGGATGTTACACAGCTCGGCGGATACGACAGCAAAGGTAAATACCATAAGCCTCTGCCGCTGAACACGCAGCTAGATATTATTGATGCTTTTATGAGCACTGTAGAGGATGCCGGTTACTTTGCACTACTGTATATGTCGGCATCGCCGCTTACACAGCTGTACCGCTACGCTCCGGAGCGCATTAAGCGTTATGGGATATGGGTAGCTCACTACGGTGTAGATAAGCCGGGCTTTACAGGAGAGTATGGGATCTGGCAGCATGGAGTTGTGGGAAAGTGGGGAGAAAAGGGCAGGGATTACACCATCACCGGGGAGATCAGCGGCGTAAATGCCAACTGCGATGTAAACTACTGCTACAAAGACTACCCTGCAATCATAAAGGCCGCGGGGCTGAACAATTGGAGCAGGCCAGCGCCCGCCGAGTGTGAACACTGCAAGGAGCTGCAGGCGCAGCTCACAGCAGCAAATGCCAGAGCTGACAAGGCCGAGAATACAATTAGAAGTATCGGCGAATTTGTAAAAAATACGAATAGATAAAGTAAAAGCCGGGGACGTGCAGTTGATGCATATCCCCGGCTTTTTTGCTGCAATAGTATGTAGAAATATGCTGCATAATATTGGTATTTAAGATATTTACTTGTATTCTGAGGGATGGTATAGTTGTATTATACAGATGGAAAGTATTTACTAGATAGTAAAATATAACTTTATGCCGATTTTATGGAAGGAAGATTTAAATATGAGCAGACCCGAAAGAGTAGTACTAAAAGAATTTGTGAACGATGATGATTTTATAGAAAAAATGAACCGGGCATTTTCTGATTTACGTGCTGATTATGAGTTAAGTATGGACGCTGATGAAGAAAAAATATTGGAACTTAAAGAGACTCATGTGGATGTTAAAAACCAGTTATCAGATTTGATTGCCTATTCAACTACTGCTAGCGGGATTGTATCTGGCTTAAGAGGAACTGGGAAGACACATATATTATTATTAGCGAGGCAAGCAATTAATGAAAATTTCTATAACAATAAAGCAGAGCGAGTATTATGTATATATCTTAACATAAAGCGATTGAATTTTCCCACGGCTATTGACCAAGAAATATTTAACCGCATATTCAGCATTTTTATGTATGATGAGATGTCAAAACAGTTGAAACTCGTATTATCTCAGTTAGAAAATCCAGACTTACTAAGTAGGCTTTTAGGAGTATTTAATCATGACAAAAAAAGATTAATTCAAAATTTGAGAGAGGCTATTGTAAAACTCACAGAATTTAAAAGCGTGGTTCGGAATGGAAATGAAGCATTTGGCAACTTATCAATAGGGACCATTGGGGAAGAAGAGTATACTCAAAGTTTAATAAGTTTAGTAAATTCAATAGAAGCTAAACTAGGTTTTACGAGTGCCGCATTACAGTCAAACATATCATCAAGCCTTAGCGAAGAAGTATCCCAAAGGATATCTTCTAATAATACATATTTAAAATACCTTAATATAAATTCTGTTCGTGATCAATTTTTAAATCTTATGCAATTATTACAGATTAAAGCAATTACTTTTTATGTCGATGAATGGGAAAAAATATACTATAAACCTGTGCTACAAGAATATTTATCCTTTTTTATAGATCGTATTATAGATAATCCGTTATATTTTTGGATAAGCATTGTTCCATATCGTGGTGGTCTTCATTATTTAGATAATGGCGCTGACCTACAACATTACATTAATTTAGATGAAAACTTGGTTTTTGAAAACTCACGAAGAGATAAGGAAATCTGTATTAACTATTTTAGGGAATTTATTAATAAACGATTATATTTTTATTTTGACAATGAGGCAATAAACATCGATATACTTTTTAATAATTCTCATAACTTTGAAACTCTTATTCTTGCAAGCATGGGAAATTCCAGAGATTTTGGAACTATGCTATTAAAGTGTTGGTCTGAATATCAATCATATAGAACGGGATCTCTATTGCCAGGAAGACCCTATCAATATATTAGTGAGAGTATGGTAATCGAAGCTATTAAGAATAATGGAGAAAAGAAGTTAAGTAATATTAAAGATAATTCAAGAACGCTGCAAGTTTGGAATAGCTTAGAACTCTTTTGCCTAGGCAAAAAGTCTAGTCATCTTGCTATTGAAGAATCAAAAACAAATATTGAGTGTTTATCACGAGTAGAATACTCTGACTTAATATACCACCGTTTATTGCATTTTCGTAAAGGCCATGTCCCTCATAAGGACTCCAATAAAGAAAATAAATTATCAATATATGCTTTAAATTATTCAACTATTTACGATTTGCACTCTAAGGATCGACGCATGACATATGTGACAGAGTACAGTATAATTCATGATCGAGTTCGTCGATACATATACGACCCAACACAAATAATTAAGAGAATTCAAATTGAGGAGGGCGAAATTTATCCATGTTCCTCATGTGGTGAATCTATAAATATTACGAAAATGGTTGGAGCGTGGAATAAAAACTCATGCCCATATTGTGACGGTGAAATTACGAAAAACAGATAGATATAGGATATGAGTAGAAAAGCCAAGGACGCACCCTTTGCTTTTCTGTTTTAATAGTCACTATCACCTTTTTCGGTCGGGACCGCCAAGCTGCGCCATGATAATTTTAGCGCTGGCAGGATTCGGAGTTTTGATCTTAACGGGATATTGTAATTTTTTCTGATATTTCCACATAGGTCAATTATCCTCCTCGTGTTCCCACGGCCATGGGCTGTCAATCCAGTTCCAACGGTCGCCGCCGTTGTAGTCGGTCTGCATAATGGGGCCGTATTTTTCGATGTACTCATTTTTTGCCTGAGTGTACAGGTCGTTATATTTTTTAAAGAAGGCCAGTGCGTCTTTGTCGGTAGGGTGAGTGTCAAGAAAAAGGCCGGTTTCAACCAGAATTAAATCGCAAACCTTAATGCGGTTGGCTAATACTTTTTGTTCATTGCTCATCTAAATCTGACCTCCTCACCGATAAAAGGCTTGTCAAGCTCAGAAAAAAGCGTGCCTCTTGCAAATGCTACGTCGGGCTCATAGATGCCGCGCCATTTTTGCATAGGAACATACGCCATTGCCAGAGCGGGCATATAGCAATCTTCCATTCCCATGGCAGCTCTCTCTTGCATATGCATTCTATGCATTTCGTGCATCGCGCTATTTTCTTGCATTCCAGCCAACTTAGGCATTTCTCGATTCTCTTGCGCTGCGGGCATCATACGATTCTCTTGCGCTGCGGGCATCATGCGATTCTCTTGCACCGCAGGTGCCATGCGGTTCTCTTGCGCTGCGGGCATCATGCGATTCTCTTGCACCGCAGGTGCCATGCGGTTCTCTTGCGCTGCGGGCATCATACGATTCTCTTGCGCTGCGGGCATCATACGATTCTCTTGCGCTGCGGGCATCATACGGTTCTCTTGCGCTGCGGGCATCATGCGATTCTCTTGCGCTGCGGGCATCATGCGATTCTCTTGCGCTGCGGGCATCATACGGTTCTCTTGCGCTGCGGGCATCATACGATTCTCTTGCGCTGCGGGCATCATGCGAT
>NZ_DALZQO010000015.1:27141-75319 GCF_032017025.1 Hydrogenoanaerobacterium sp. | reverse complement strand
TTCCTGTCTCGCTGACAGCTTTATTATATTAACATAGCCCCAAAGGTTTGTCAACGTTTTTTAGCAGGTTTTTTGTAAGAAATACGCGTATTGTCATATCTGCACACAATCTGCCCCCATCATGGAGTGTTTTTGGCAACATAAAAGCGGATGCGACCGCATCCGCCTTTATTATAGCCATGATTACGCAAACCCATTCACTGCTTTGTGAATTTCTTCCTCTATATAGGCATCCGGCTGCGCAAAGCTGTAGGCATAGGCTGCACGTGCCATTTCCTCAATGCATGCGGTGCGCTTGCCCGCCGGAATCAAATCTTTCCGGATTAAGGTATCGATCCCCTGTGCGGCAAACTGTACACAACGCATTGCGCGCTGGTGCCTTACCCGTCCCGCTTCACGAAGCATCCTGCGCTCCTGCAAACGTTCACCCAACAAAAAGCTTACCACAATTAGCACCGACGATATCCCCATCACCAGCCAAAGCTCCATTCACCGTCTCCTCCTTACCTTGCCGTTCATTCCAAATACAAAACACATTTACATGATTATGATATGTTTTTGTTTAAAAAGGGTGACAAAATAACTCGTTTTGCACGAATACGGATAAGAGTGCGATATCTGGAAATACTTCTACCATCTAATTTTCTCAAGGAGGTTATGCTATGACAAGAAAGATAATTCCCATTTTGAAGCTGATGATCCTGATTGCACTAAACATTTTAATGATTGGCTTAGTAACCTATGCGAGCAGGATGGGTTCTGTGGATGCACTCTCGCGCGTAGGCTCACGCGGCAATGAGGTGCGGCAGATTCAGACTAAGCTGAAGCAGTGGGGCTATATGACCGGAGCGGTGGATGGCATCTTCGGCCCCCAGACAGAAAAAGGCGTCCGCTACTTTCAGCAGAAAAACGGCCTGAACGTGGATGGCATTGCAGGCCCGCAGACCTTGCGCGCTATGGGCATTAGTTCTTCGTCCGGCAGCTCGGGCGGCTCCACCAGTTCAGGCGGCGTCGGCGGCTACTCCGACAGTGACTACCGTTTGCTGGCGCGCGTCATCTCAGCGGAGGCACGCGGCGAAACCTACGAGGGACAAGTTGCCGTTGGAGGCGTCATCATCAACCGTGTAAAACACCCCTCGTTCCCCAACACGCTTTCAGGTGTTATCTATCAGCCGGGGGCTTTTACCGCCATTACCGACGGCCAAATCAACCAACCCGTGGCAGACAGTGCTTACCGAGCCGCCAAAGACTCAATGAACGGATGGGATGCAAGCGGCGGCGCAATCTACTATTATAACCCCGATAAAACCTCAAACCAATGGATGCGTACCCGCCCCGTCATCAAGCGCATTGGAAAGCATTTATTCTGCAAATAGCCGCTGTCCGCAATAAAAAGGAGCCTCTGAACAGAGACTCCTTTTCTTATTTGCTATGCGAAAAAAATTGAGTATACAATAAGCAAGGTATTTAAAGAAGTGTATACCATTACACCAGGGCTTAATACAAAGCTGCGCAGCCGCACCCATATGCTAATATCACTTCCGCTGTTATCCAGGCTGATTCGTCTGATGGCAAAGCCCAGAAAAACACAGCCCGAAATAATCATCGCCATCATCCCAATCGAAAACAGTGAAGCTGCCGCCATGTTTTGTGTCGCCGTTATTCGGGCGGCAATGGTTGCAACTATATTGTTTGACATGTGAATTAAGATAGCATATACAATAGTATTGGTTTTCACCGTAACATATGCCAGCACCGCCCCTATTACAAAGGTGCTGATTAGCTGATAGCTGTTACCGTGGAGCAAAGCAAAAAGAAAGGCCGAGGCAAATACGCACACTGCCTCGCCGTAACCCCGCAGCTTACGAATGAGAATGCCGCGGAAAATATACTCCTCCACCACCGGCGCAATAATACATATCACCAAAAAGGTAGGAACAATGTGCATCTTCTCAATCGCGACGGAGGGGTTGGCAACCGGGCTGCCCTTGATGATGCCGAGTATGCCGTTGAGCATGAGGGATGCTAATCCGCTCACAATACTCATAGCCAGCGTGATGCAGGTAAGCGCACCGATTTGCCCTGCCGAAAGGTCTATCCCCTCTTTTGTTTCGCCCTCTGGCATAGTGCGGGTGATCAGCCAAAGTGCCGCCACACCAAAAACATACAGAGGAATTGTGGTAAGCCCCCACCATAGCACTTCACTTTTTGTAAATTGGGGCGCATACAGCCTTACTAACAGCGATATACCAAATTGCGAGAGATAGGTTGACGCAAGCAGTGCAGTCATTCCCCAGCCGATACGAGAGAATGCCTTTTTCATTTTCTTTTGGGCAAATAAGATATCCGTTTCTTCCATATAATAAAACCCTTCTTTTGCAGATGTTGTCTGTCCTTAATATAATCTGCTTATATTATGTCATAAAAAGCGTAGCGCTTATGATATAATTCGCCATTTTGGCGGTTGCCCCGTAAGGGGCGAGTCAAAGGCATTTCAATAAAATATAATAACCGTAATGCAGTTATTATATCATGTATACTCTGTAAAGAAAACGGCAGACCGTTTCGCTCACTTTCAATCGTCCCAATTAATAATGTTTGTTTAACCGTATTTATGATTAAAAACCAAAAGGAATATAGTACCCAACAAGCAGCAATATACCTCTATCTAGTAAAGATGCAAATAAGTGCAGTGTTAATGCAAAAAGAGCCATTCCGTTTTTTCACGGATGGCTCTTTTAAATAGATTCGTTAGAAACGCTCGCGCGCTACATAAGAGGTATGCAGCACTTCATGCGCCTTGTGGCTGCCAGGTTTACCAAAGTACTCCTCGTAAATCTTCTTCACAGAAGGATTCTCGTGAGACTTCCGAATGGTTTTGTTTTCGTCGTTGGTGTACAGCGCTTTTGCACGCAGTGCCTTCAAATCCACAAAGTTGCGGACAGAAGCCGGCTGCTGCGGCTGACCGCCGCCGTTTACACAGCCGCCCGGGCAACCCATTACTTCAATGAAGGTATAGTTTTTCTCGCCGTTCTTCACAGCCTCCAAAAGCTTTTTCGCGTTTGCAGTACCCGAAACAACTGCAACGTTAACCTCCAAGCCGCCAACCTTATAGGTAGCCTCTTTAATGCCCTCAGTGCCGCGAACCTCGGTGAACTCCAAGGTTTTCAGCTCTTCACCGGTCAGTGTTTCAACCGCAGTTCTCAGTGCAGCCTCCATAACACCGCCGGTTGCGCCGAAGATTACCGCCGCACCGGTGGATTCGCCCATTGGGTCGTCAAAATCTTCATCGGGCAGGTTGACAAAGTCGAGGCCTGCACGCTGAATCATTCTGGCAAGCTCTCTGGTGGTGAGCGAAATATCTACATCAAGCACGCCCGCTGCCTTTTGGTCGTTGCGCGCAAGCTCAAACTTTTTCGCGGTGCAGGGCATGATGCTCACGCTGACAATGTTCTTCGGATCAATGCCGTTTTTCTCAGCGTACCATGTTTTTGCAATGGCGCCAAACATCTGTTGCGGCGATTTGCAGGTGGAAAGGTTGGGGATCATTTCGGGGAAGTAATGCTCGCAGTATTTTACCCAACCCGGTGAGCACGAGGTAATCATGGGCAGCACGCCGCCGTTTTGAACACGCTCAACCAGCTCGTTCGCTTCCTCTACAATGGTAAAGTCGGCAGCCAGGTCGGTATCGAACACAACGTCAAAGCCAAGTCTGCGCAGCGCGGCTACCATTTTGCCTTCCACATCGGTGCCGATGGGCAGGCCAAAGCACTCACCCAGTGTGGCACGAACAGAAGGTGCAGTCTGAACCAAAACCACCTTTTCGGGGTTTGCGATTGCACTGCGAACCTTATCGGTCGCATCCTTCTCATACAGCGCACCGGTGGGACATACGGTGATGCACTGACCACAGCAGATGCAGGTGGTTTTTGCAAGAGGTGCCTCAAATGCACAGCCGATTTCGGTTTTAAAACCACGCTGATTTGCACCGATTACGCCAACACCCTGATTGTGTGCGCAAACAGCTACACAGCGGCGGCAAAGAATACATTTGCTGTTGTCGCGAACCATATGAGCCGCCGAGGCATCAATTTCGTATTCGTTGACTTCGCCGTCAAAGTGGTTTTCGTTATCCACGCCAAACTCTTTGCAGAGTGTTTGCAGCTCACAATCGCCGCTGCGTACGCAGGAGAGACATTTTTTATTGTGGGTGGAAAGTACAAGCTCCAGGTTTGTTTTTCTGCTTTCCAGCACCTTGGGTGTGTTAGTAAAAACCTCCATACCCTCGTTTACCGGGTAAACGCAAGCGGTAACAAGGCTTCTCGCACCTTTTACCTCAACCATACAGATGCGGCATGCACCGATCTCGTTAATCTCTTTCAAGTAGCAAAGTGTGGGGATATTGATGCCGGCAACCCGTGCAGCCTCAAGAATAGTAGAATCCTTCGGCACGGACAAGGGCATACCGTTGATTTTAATATTAACCATATCCATGAATGGTACACTCCCTTCTTATTTCTTAACAATCGCGCCAAAACGACATTTCTCTATACAAGCGCCGCATTTTACACATTTGTGGACGTCGATCTTGTGCGGATTCTTTAGCTCGCCCGTAATTGCGTCTGCAGGACATACGCGTACGCAAAGGGTACAGCCCTTACATTTATCTTCAATAATCGAGTAGCGCAGCAGGTCTTTGCAAACGCCTGCCGGGCATCTCTTTTCCTGAATGTGCGCGACGTACTCATCCTCAAAGAAGTTGAGTGTAGAAAGAACCGGGTTGGGTGCAGTCTGGCCCAAGCCGCAAAGCGAATTCTCTTTGATGAACGCCGAAAGCTCCTTTAGGCGCTGAATGTCTTCCATCTCACCCTTGCCTTTTGTGATTCTGTCAAGAATCTCGTACAGGCGTTTGGTACCCACACGGCAAGGTGTACATTTGCCGCAGCTCTCATCCACGGTAAACTCGAGGAAGAATTTTGCAATGTCCACCATACAGGTGTCTTCATCCATAACAATCAAACCGCCCGAGCCCATCATAGAGCCGATGGACAACAGATTGTCATAGTCGATTTCAATATCAAGATGGCTTGCGGGGATACAACCGCCGGAAGGACCGCCGGTTTGTGCCGCTTTAAACTTTTTGCCGTTCGGGATACCGCCGCCGATTTCCTCGACGATCTCACGCAGAGTGGTACCCATAGGAACCTCAACCAGACCGGTGTTGTGGATTTTGCCGCCTACCGCGAACACCTTTGTACCGGCGGATTTCTCAGTACCCATGGAGCGGAACCAGTCGGCACCGTTGAGCACGATTTGAGGTACGTTTGCATAGGTCTCCACGTTATTGAGCACGGAGGGCTTGCCGAACAGACCTTTGACCGCCGGAAACGGGGGACGAGGTCTCGGCTCGCCGCGGTGCCCCTCAATCGAGGTCATCAGCGCAGTTTCTTCGCCGCACACAAATGCGCCGGCACCCAGACGGATGTCGAGCTCAAAATCAAAGCCTGTGCCCAGAATGTTCTTGCCGAGCAAGCCAAGCTCTTTCGCCTGATCAATTGCAATTTGCAAGCGTTTCACCGCAATGGGGTACTCGGCACGCACATAAACAAAGCCCTGGTTTGCACCGATTGCATAGCCGGCAATCGCCATCGCTTCAATCAGAACATGGGGGTCTCCCTCCAGAACCGAACGATCCATAAACGCACCCGGGTCGCCTTCGTCAGCGTTGCAGGCAACAAATTTTTGGTCATTTACAGAAGCTTTTGCAAAGCTCCATTTCAGCCCAGTGGGGAAGCCCGCGCCACCACGCCCGCGGAGCCCAGAATCCTTCATCAGCTGGATAACGTCATCCGGGGTCATCTCGGTAAGAACCTTACCCAGCGCCTGGTAGCCGTCGTAAGCAATATACTCATTGATGTTTTCAGGGTCGATGACACCGCAGTTTTTTAGCGCTACGCGGTTTTGCTTTTTATAAAACTGAGTTTCATTCAAAGACTGAATCTCATCTTTATGTACGGTTTCATCGTAGAGCAGTCTGGTCACGATACGGCCTTTGACAAGATGCTCCGAAACAATCTCGGAAATATCCTCAGGGTTTACTCTGGAATAGAATGCACCCTCGGGATAAATAATCATAATGGGACCCAATGCACACAGACCAAAACAGCCTGTTCTGATAACCTTTACTTCTTCCGAAAGCCCCGCCTGCTGAATTTCAGCTTCCAGCGCGCCAATAATTTGCTCACTGCCCGACGACGTACAACCGGTGCCGCCGCAGACCAGTACATGAGAACGATACATAATCTGCTCCTCCTTATTTCGCAATTGCTCCGATTGTGTACTCGTTAACCGGATTGCCGTTTACGATGTGATCGCTGACAATTTTAGCAACCTTTTCTGGTGCCATTTTTATATAGGTAACCTTCTCTTTGCCGGGCACATAAATCTCAACCACCGGCTCATACTGGCAAACGCCAATGCAGCCTGTTTGCGCAATGGTAACATTGCTTAATTTTCTTTTTGAAACCTCTTCCGAAAACGCGGTAAGCACGGGACGAGCACCTGCTGCAATACCGCATGTTGCCATACCAACTACCACTCTGATATTATCCAAATCGTCATGACGAACGCCCATATTGGTCTTCATCTGATCACGCAATGCCTGAAGCTCTGCTAAATTTTTCATATGCTAACTGTACCTCCGTTCAAATTCTCGGTATTTTCTCTAATATAGCTTTCGATAAACTCCATCACCTGCGGGGTATTCAGCGGCACATCACCGAGCACCTCGGTAAAATCACGCGTGCTCACGGTGAAGCTTGCATCATCCGTCTCGTGTTTATACACAAATTGAATGTCGGGGTTGCAGCTGATGAGGCAGCACATGGTTTGCGCCATATCGCCCAGCGGCATCCGGTCTATGTGCGAGAGTACAAACTCACCGGTAACGGTCGTTCCTTCCCCCACCTGCGACTGAATGCTCATCCACCCACCGGTCATCTCTGCCGCCATCTTAAAAAACGGTACCCCCAGCCCCACCTTGCGGGTGGTACGGGTGGTGTAAAATGGGTCAATTACCCGCTGCAGCACCTCTGCGGTCATACCGCAGCCGTTGTCGGCAATGGCAATGGTCATTTTGTCCTGTGCCGTGCTTTGGGATACTGTAATCTGTATCTCGGTTGCACCCGCTTTGACAGAGTTCTGCGCTATATCCAATATATTGAGCGATAACTCCTGCATAACCTTTTATTTGTCAGCGTATTTTGCCAGAATGGTTTCGATATCATCGGAAACCAAACGGCCGTAAACATCTTCGTTAATTGTCATAACAGGGGCAAGACCGCATGCGCCGATGCAGCGGCACGCTTCGAGAGAAAACTTGCCGTCGGGGGTACATTCGCCGCCCTTAATGTTAAGCTTTTGCATCAATTTGTCGTAAATATCGCCCGCACCCTTTACATAGCAGGCAGTACCAAGACATACCGATATTTTGTACTGACCCTTGGGGTTAAGCGAAAACTGCGAATAGAACGTTACAACGCCGTAAACCTCTTCCAGCGGAAGATCGAGACCCAACGCAATTATTTTCTGAACTTCAATGGGCAGGTAGCCATAAATTCCCTGTGCTTCCTGCAAAATAGGCATCAGAGCGCCCTTTTGCTCCTTGTGGTTTTCTATTACTTTCAGGAGCGCTTCTTCCTGTTCCTTCGTACCCTGAAACGGAACACATGTTTTAGCCATCAAATAAACCTCCTTGGTGTGCCGAAGACGCACCTGCGCGAACCCTAAAGCGCATTGGTGCAACCTGTGGCATATTTAAATAAAAGTATAACAGAGCGGATTGTAAAAATCTACTGCTTTTCCGCATAAACTTATAAAAAATTGCGTATTTTTCGTTTCTTTTCTACTTTCTTCGTAGGTTTCCCAAAGTTATATTGTGCACATTTGCTAAATTATTGTTAAAAAACTATCAATTTCTCGTGATTTTTGTTTGACCTTCTGTACAAATTTGTTTTTCTCCAGAGCGTTGTTTTGTTTGCTTTCCCCATATGCGAAATGATATAATGGGTATATTAATTTAATTGTGGCGGGGAAATACTCTACTTGTCATTTTTTAAAATGGGGGAATATTATGACGATTCGTGAAATCAAACAAATTCTTAAGGCAGAGGTTCTGTGCGAAGGAGAGTCGATGGAGCGCGAGGTAAATACCGCCTGCGGCAGCGACATGATGAGCGACGTGCTGGCCTTTGTAAAAGACCAGTCGGTTCTGCTGACCGGGCTTGTCAACCCTCAGGTTATCCGCACTGCCGAGATGATGGATATTATCTGCGTTGTTTTTGTGCGCGGCAAGACACCCGACGACACCGTGCTCACCCTTGCGCAGGAGCGCGGCATTACAGTGCTCGCCACAGCTTACCGTATGTTTACCGCCTGTGGTCTTCTCTTTGATAACGGACTGCGGGGAGGTTGCGATCATTCGTGACACAGGCAATCACATTTCATTATACGGTGCCGGGTGATGACTTTACCCGCGCAGGGGAAGCTTCATCCAGCATTAAAAAGGCCCTTAAACAAATTGGACTTGCACCCGATATTATCCGTAAGGTCGCCATTGCAGTGTACGAGGGCGAAATTAATATGGTGATACATGCACACGGCGGCGAGATTACCGTTGATATTTCCTCGGATGAAATTCGTATGATACTTACCGACACCGGCCCAGGTATACCGGATGTTGACCTTGCCATGCGTGAGGGCTGGAGCACCGCACCCGACGATGTGCGCTCGCTCGGTTTTGGCGCAGGCATGGGGCTGCCCAACATGAAAAATTACACCGACGAAATGATTGTTGAAAGCACGGTAGGTGTTGGCACTACGGTAAAAATGCGTGTTTTTATAAAATCGTAGATTGCATTGTGCAATCTGTGAAGACGGAGGTGATTTTTGTTTGGAAACAAAGTTTTTCCATTCGGTTACCCTGGATAAAGATGCCTGCATGGGCTGTATCAACTGCATCAAGCGCTGCCCCACTGAGGCAATTCGGGTGCGCGGCGGCAAAGCAAAGATTCTTTCCGACCGCTGCATTGACTGCGGTGAGTGCATTCGTGTTTGCCCGCATCATGCAAAAAAGCCTATTTTTGACCAAATGGAGCTGCTTGACAGCTTCCGATATAAAATTGCTCTGCCCGCTCCCGCTTTGTACGGGCAGTTCAACAACCTCGACGACATTGATATTGTGCTAACTGCACTGATTCAGCTGGGTTTTGATGATGTGTTTGAGGTGGCAAAGGCAGCAGAGCTCGTATCGGACGCAACCCGAAAGCTGTTCAGCGAAGGGAATCTGCAGCGTCCGGTTATCAGCTCGGCGTGCCCCACGATTTCCAGGCTGATTCGCGTTCGCTTCCCCGATCTTATCGGCAATGTGCTGCCAATTCTCGCACCGGTTGAAATTGCAGCGCGTATGGCAAAAAAGAACGCGGTGGAGCAGCTCGGCTACAAGCCCGATGAAGTGGGGGCATTTTTCATCTCCCCCTGCCCCGCCAAAGTAACCGCGGTAAAAATGCCGCTGGGTACACAAAAAAGCGCCATCGACGGCGTTTTCGCCATTAGCGACCTTTACCCCAAGCTGATTTCTGCTATGAAGGTTGTTGCCGCAGCCCCCAAGGAGCTGGTTTCGGTAGGCCGTGTGGGTGTGGGCTGGGGCAGCAGTGGCGGCGAAGCTTACGCTCTTCTCAACGACCGCTATCTGGCAGCGGATGGCATTGAAAACGTCATTAAAGTGTTGGAGGATTTGGAGGACGAAAAATACTCCGACCTCGACTTTGTCGAGCTCAACGCCTGCTCGGCAGGCTGCGTTGGCGGCGTGCTCACGGTAGAAAACCCCTACATTGCCAAGGCAAAGCTAAAACGCATCCGTAAATATCTACCCGTCGCCTGCAACCGCATTGGCGACCATATCCCCGCCTACTCTAAATTTGATACCCCGCTCGAGTATGAGCCGGTGCTTCAGCTTGATCCCGACGTTTCGGTGGCAATGAGCAAGCTTTCTGAGCTGCAAAAAATTGCATCCACCTTCCAGGGCATTGACTGCGGCGCATGCGGTGCACCTAGCTGCAAGGCACTTGCCGAGGATGTGGTGCGCGGTTACGCCACAACCGACGATTGTATCTTTCGGCTTAAAACGCATATGCAGGAGATCGCCTCCTCGCTCGCGCTGTTGGAGGGGCATATTCCCCAAAGCTTTAAAGTCGGCGATAGCGACGATTCCCCTTAGCGCACCAAATAACGCTGCGTACGCAGTGCAGAACCCAGATTAACAGATAAGGACTGATTTTATGACGGTGGAACAAGTTGCGATAAAATGCGGCTTTGATGTTGTGTGTGCAGGCGACGGGCTCACCCGTGATGTTACCGGTGTGTTTTGCTGCGACCTGCTCAGCTGGGCGATGGCACGCGCGCCCGCCGACAGCGCCTGGATCACCGTAATGGGCAACATCAATGCCATTGCGGTGGCAGTACTTGCCGATACCTCCTGCCTTGTGCTGGCAGAAAACGCGGCAATCGACCAAGCTGCCATTGCCAAAGCCACCGCGCAGGGTGTAGCTGTCTTGCGTACCGAGCAGCCTGCTTTTGAGGCGGCACTCGCCATTCATGAGGCGATTCACTGATGTATTACGACCTCCACATTCATTCGGCGCTCTCGCCCTGTGGTGACAATGATATGACCCCCAACAATATTGTCAATATGGCGGTGCTCAAGGGGCTTGATACCATTGCCCTCACCGACCATAACTCCTGCAAAAACTGCCCCGCACTTTGGGCCGCAGCACAGGCAAGCGGTTTAAAGGTGCTGTGCGGAATGGAAATTAACACCGCAGAGGAAATTCACGCAGTGTGCCTGTTCCCCACGCCGGAGCAGGCAATGGCATTTGATGCTTACGTCTACGCGCGCCTGCCCGATGTACCAAACGACCCTGCCATATTCGGGGAACAGCGTATTCTCGACGCGCAGGACTGTATCATAGGCTATGAGCCAAAGCTGCTCATCAATGCATGCGAAATCAGCATTATGGAGCTTACCGGTTTGATGGAGCAGTTCGGCGGCATCTGCTTTCCCGCGCACATCGAAAAAACCTCGTACAGCATTACATCCAGCCTTGGCATGGTACCGCCCGAGTGCGGCTTTACGCTTTACGAGGTTAAGGATAGGCGCAAACTTCCGCAAATGCTGCCCCTGCTGCCCTGCTCTGCGCCGCCGCTGATTGTACACAACTCCGACGCCCATTATCTGTGGGAGATTTCGGAGGCAGAAAACGAACTGCCCTGTAATGACCTGTGGGCATATTTTCTGAGCACAAAAATTTAACTTTTTCGCCTATCTTTTTTACAGCGTTGGTGGTATACTGGAGCTGTTGTTTAATAGATTGTGAGGTATCGTTATGTCCGTTTTACTGTTTAAAATTCTTCCCGTCATCGCCCTTTTGCTTTTGGTTGCGGGCATTGTTTTTATCTCAAAAGGTATCTCCAGCGGAAACCACAAGATTCGGTTCACCGGCATGGGCATGGTGGTTTTGTTTGTTCTGTTGCTTGTTTACATTGTGCTTATGGCACTTGCCAGACTTTGAATTAATCGATAAAAAAGCCACCGATCTAAAATCGGTGGCTTTTTGTGCTCTTAAAGAACCTTTTTCTCCACGGCAACGCGTTGTTTGACGGTATCCATCACTTGATCAAATTGTTCAAAGTTAAGCGATTGTGCACCGTCGCACAGCGCCGCTTCAGGGTTGTTGTGCACCTCAATCATCAAGCCGTCGGCCCCGATTGCAATAGCCGCCTTGGAGAGCGGTTCAACCAGCCATGGAATTCCGGTGGCATGGCTGGGATCAAAAATGACGGGCAGATGCGACTGACGCTTGATCATCGCAATGGCGGTGAGGTCGGGGGTGTTGCGTGTGGCGGTTTCAAAGGTGCGTATTCCCCGCTCGCATAGAATAATGTTGTTGTTTCCGCCTGCCATAAGGTACTCGGCGCTCATCAAAAACTCTTCCAAAGTGTTGGCAAGCCCGCGCTTGAGCAGAATCGGTTTATCGCTGTGCCCCAACTCTTTGAGCAGTTGGAAATTCTGCATATTGCGAGCACCAACCTGTATAATATCCACATCGGCGAACAGATCGATGTGGGTTTGGCTCATAATTTCAGTGACAACCGGCAGCCCTGTGGCCTTTTTCGCCTCCAGCAGCAGCTTTAAGCCGTCTGCCTCCAGCCCTTGAAACGCATAGGGGCTGGTACGGGGTTTAAATGCACCTCCGCGCAAAAACTGTGCACCGCTCTTTTTAATTTGCTGTGCAACACAAATAATCTGCTCTTCGCTTTCGACGGAACAGGGCCCTGCTATAACACCAAAATGCCCGTTTCCAATCTTACGCCCGCACACCTCTACCACGGTATCCTGCGGGTGAAAGCGGCGGTTTGCCGCCTTGTAAGGCTCGCTGATACGCTTTACGGTTTCCACAATTTCATTGGCGCAAATGGCATCCATATCTACGCGCGAGGTGTCGCCTACCAAACCTACAATGGTAGTCTGGGTTCCCTCGCTGTAGTGAATGGCGAGCCCAAGCTTTTTGAAAGATTCTATCAAATGATCAACCTTTTGTTTTTCGGGGTTTTTCTTTAATATCACAATCATGGGTGGGTACCCTCCTTATACGTTATACTGCTTATTTAGACCTATTATAACGCAACCGGAGAGAAAAAGAAAGAAAAATATTTTAATACACAAAAGCACGAAAGCGTTAAAGCATTAAACTGCATATACCATTAAAAAAAGAGACGCAGCCGCGCCTCTTTTTTACGAATACAAATTGATGCTGTTTTGCTTTGGATTCTACTCTATTTCTTCCACCGGCAGCTTTTCTGCTTTCACCTTGGCAATGCGTCTGTCCTCCACCTTGAGCACTGTAAACTCCACATCGTCAATCTGAATTTTAGGGTGCTCATCTTCCGACGGAATTCTGCCGAGCAGGTCGGTGATAAGCCCGCCGAGGGTGTCGTAATCCACATTATCGGGGATGTCAATCTTCATCAGATTTTCCACCTCATCAAGAGAGATTGCGCCGTCCAGCGTAAATGCGGTATCGGAGATGCGGCTGACCTCTTCCTCCTCGTCGTCATATTCATCCTGTATGTTGCCTACAATCGACTCCAGCAGGTCTTCCATCGTAACAACACCCGAGGTTCCGCCGTATTCATCCACCACAATTGCCATTTGGATTTTTTTCGCCTTAAACTCTAAAAACAGCTCGCGGCAACGGTTGCTTTCAGGCACAAAAAGCGCCTTTCTCATATAATCCTGCACCTTAAAATTCTGCGGTGCGTTCTCCTTCACCAGTGTGAGCAGATCTTTCACATAGATGATGCCTTTAATATCATCGAGGGTATCCTCATACACCGGAATGCGAGAGTAACCGTCTTCGATCGCAAGACGGACCAGCTCGTCAATGGTGGCATCCATCTCAACACCGGTAACTTCGGTGCGGTGGGTCATCACCTCGCCCGCCGTGCGGTCATCGAACTCAAAGATGTTATTGATCATCTCTTTCTGACTTTGTTCAATGACGCCGCGCTCATTGCCCACATCCACCATCATACGAATCTCTTCCTCGGTGACCTGTTCCTCATCGGCATTCGGGTCGATACCCACTAAGCGCACCAAACCGTTGGTGGTGGCAGATAGCAGCATAACAAAGGGTTTCTCTACCGTGTAGCAGATGTTCAGTGCACCGGCAACGCCGAATGCAACCTTTTCAGGGTATTGCATGGCAATGCGTTTGGGCACCAGTTCGCCAAACACAATGGTGATAAACGACAGCAGAATGGTAATAACGATCAGCGATACCACACGGATTACCCCGGGCGAAATAGTCGGTATCGACACCGACCGGACAATGATATCCGCAAAGGTATCTGCCGCAACCGCCGAAGCAAGCATTCCCGAAAGGGTAATGCCCACCTGAATGGTCGAAAGAAATTTGCTCGGCTCTGCCGTAAGGCGTGCAAGAATTTTTGCCTTTTTGTCGCCTTCTTCGGCCATGCGGGCCAGCTTAACATCGTTTAAACCAATTACCGCAAGCTCGCTCATCGCAAAAAACGCGTTGCTCAAAATCAAGAACACCAAAAGCCCAATGTAAAACCAAATACTGCCACCAGGATCTCCCATAATGTAAATTCAAACTCCTCTGCGGCTGAACTGCCGCCTCATATTCGTACCACAGCATGCATATACTAATTGTTAGCCGCCGGCTATGGCGATTTACCCGTACTGTTAAAACAGTACGGCGTTGCTTCAAATATACCTTTTTTTGGCTTGCTTGTCAATTTAATGGGCATACGCTGCGGTGCTCTGCCGCCGTGCCAGCGCAATGATGCGGGGCGTAAACTCGTTTGCCGCCCGTACAGCGCCTGTTGTTGCCGTATAAGAGGCAATTTGAGCAAATTGCAACCGTGCATTTTTTAAGTCAACTTGTTTTCGCATTTTGCGACTTTTTCTTTTGTTAAGCGCAAAAAACAACTCTATTCCAGTTTGCACTTTTGTACACAGAAAAACCGACAAGTTTACAGCTTTTTAACAGGCGAAAAAGCCGTTTTGCTATTTACACCGTGCGGTAAAAGTGTTAGAATTTACTAGTAAAGTCTTTTTTTAAAGGCTAGGTCAAAAGTGGCTATCAAATTTCTAAGGAGGAATATCAAAACATGGCAAGAAAAATGAAAACCATGGACGGCAATACTGCTGCCGCTCATGTGTCGTATGCATTTACAGATCTTGCAGCGATTTACCCCATTACCCCGTCTTCCGTTATGGCTGAGGTTTCAGACAAATGGTCTGCTGACGGTCGCCTCAACATTTTCGGGGAAAAAGTAAAGGTTGTAGAGATGCAGTCTGAGGCCGGTGCTGCCGGTACCGTTCACGGTTCCCTCGCTGCCGGTGCCCTTACCACCACCTTTACCGCTTCGCAGGGTCTTCTGCTGATGATTCCGAACATGTACAAAATGGCTGGTGAGCTGCTACCCGCGGTAATTAACGTTTCCGCTCGTACCGTTGCTTCTCACGCACTGAACATTTTCGGCGATCACTCCGACGTTTATGCCTGCCGTCAAACCGGTTTTGCAATGCTCTGCGGCGGTAACGTACAGGAGGTTATGGACCTCACCGCTGTCGCTCATCTTGCTGCTATCAAGGGCAGAGTTCCTTTCGTAAACTTCTTCGACGGCTTTAGAACCTCTCACGAGATTCAGAAGATTGAGGCTTGGAGCTACGAGGATCTCAAAGAGATGTGCGATATGGATGCTGTTGACGCATTCAGAAAGAACGCTCTCAACCCCGAGCACCCCGTACTGCGCGGTACTGCTCAGAACGGCGATATCTTCTTCCAGGCACGTGAATCCTGCAATAAATTCTACGATGCTCTTCCCGCAATCGTTGAGGATTACATGGGCAAAGTGAATGCTAAAATCGGCACCAACTACAGCCTGTTTAACTACTACGGTGCTCCCGATGCTGACAACGTCATCATTGCTATGGGCTCTGTTTGTGACACCATTGAAGAGACCATCGATTACCTGAATGCAAATGGCAAGAAGGTTGGTTTGGTCAAAGTTCGTCTGTACAGACCGTTCTCTGCTGCACATTTGCTTGCTGCAATTCCCGAAACTGCAAAGGTGATTTCTGTTCTTGACAGAACCAAAGAGCCCGGCGCTTTGGGCGAGCCTTTGTACCTCGACGTTGTTGCTTCTCTGAAAGATACCAAGTTCCACAACGTTCCCGTTCTTGGCGGCCGTTACGGCTTGGGCTCGAAAGATACTACCCCTGCACAGATTATTGCTGTTTACAACAATGCTGCTGCTCAGGGCAAGAAGATCTTCACCATCGGCATCACCGATGACGTAACCAACCTGTCTCTCGACATTACCGAGAACCCCGATACCACACCGGCCGGTACAACCAGCTGTAAGTTCTGGGGCTTGGGCTCTGACGGTACCGTTGGTGCAAACAAAAACTCCATCAAGATCATTGGCGATCATACCGACATGTATGCACAGGCATACTTCGCATATGACTCCAAAAAGTCTGGCGGCGTAACCATTTCTCACCTGAGATTCGGTCATACCCCTATCCGTTCCACCTACTATATCAGCAAAGCAAACTTTGTTGCCTGCCACAACCCCTCCTACGTCGGAAAATACGACATGATCGAGGATTTGAAGGACGGCGGCACATTCCTGCTGAACTGCGGCTGGGATATGGACGAAATTAACGCCAGAATGCCCGGTAAAGACAAACGTTACATTGCAAACCACAACATTAAGTTCTACACACTGGATGGCGTAAAAGCCGGTAAAGAGCTGGGCCTCGGCACCAGAATCAATACCGTTCTGCAGTCTGCATTCTTTAAACTTGCTAACATCATTCCTCTGGATGATGCAATCAAATATATGAAGGACGCTGCAACTGCTTCTTACGGCAAAAAGGGTGAGAAAGTTGTTGCAATGAACCATGCTGCAATTGATATGGGCGCTGACGCACTGGTTGAGATTAAAGTTCCTGAGGATTGGAAGAATGCACCCGATAACGAGAGCGATAAAGTTCCTGTAGCAACCGGCTCCAGAAAAGATCTGGTTGACTATATCAACAACATTCAGATCCCTGTAAACGCACAGCGCGGCGACAAGCTGCCTGTTTCTGCATTTAGCGGTGCTGAAGACGGTACCTTCCCTCAGGGCTCTGCAGCTTACGAAAAACGCGGCATTGCGGTAGATACCCCGGTATGGCAGCCTGAAAACTGCATCCAGTGTAACTTCTGTGCTTATGTATGTCCGCATGCGGTCATTCGCCCGATGGTTATGACTGAGGAAGAGGCTGCTAACGCTCCTGCTTCTCAGAAATACGTCGACATGGTTGGTATGCCCGGCTATAAATTTGCTATCACTGTTTCTGTACTGGACTGCACAGGCTGCGGCTCTTGTGCAAATGTTTGCCCGGGCAAGAAGGGTGCTAAAGCACTCGTTATGGGCCCACTGGATGATAACCTGGACAAACAAGAAGGTGCTGCTTACAGCCTCACCCTGGCTGACAAACCCGAAGTTTTTGAGAAGTTTAAAGAGACTACCGTTAAGGGCAGCCAGTTTAAACAGCCCTTGCTCGAGTTCTCCGGCGCTTGCGGCGGCTGCGGTGAAACACCTTACGCAAAACTTGCTACTCAGCTGTTTGGCGACAGAATGTATATTGCAAACGCTACCGGCTGTTCCTCTATCTGGGGTGGTTCCGCTCCCTCCACACCGTACACCGTTAACAAGAAGGGCTTTGGTCCTGCTTGGGCAAACTCCCTGTTCGAGGACAACGCAGAGTTCGGTTACGGTATGTTCCTGGCTCAGGCTACGCTGCGCAATCAGGCAATCACAAAGATTCTTGCTCTCTCCAAGAAAGCAGATGCTGACGTGAAAGCGGCTTGCGAGGCTTACCTCTCTTCTGTTAACGATGGCGCTGCCAATGCAGTTGCTACCAAAAACCTCATCGCAGCTCTTGAAAAATGCGGATGTGAGGATGGAAAAGAAATTCTCAAGAACAAAGAGTTCCTCGCTAAGAAATCCAACTGGATCTTCGGCGGCGACGGCTGGGCGTTCGATATCGGCTTCGGTGGTTTGGATCATGTCATCGCTTCCGGTGAAGACATCAACATTCTCGTGTTCAACACCGAGGTTTACTCCAATACAGGCGGTCAGTCCTCCAAGGCAACCCCGACAGGTGCTGTTGCTCAGTTTGCTGCTGCTGGTAAAGAAGTAAAACAGAAAGACCTTGCTGCAATTGCAATGAGCTACGGCTATGTTTACGTTGCTCAGGTTGCTCAGGGCGCTGATTACAACCAGTGCATTAAAGCATTTGTTGAGGCTGAAAGCTACAACGGTCCTTCTCTGATCATTGCTTACTCGCCCTGTATCAACCACGGCATCAAGGGCGGTCTGGTAAATGCTCAGTCTCAGATTAAGGCTGCGGTTGCTGCCGGTTACTGGCATATGTTCCGCTTTGACCCACGTCTGGCCGACCAGGGCAAGAACCCGTTCCAGCTGGATTCTAAGGCTCCTTCCGCGAGCTATGCAGACTTCCTCAAGAACGAAGTTCGTTACACCTCTCTCACCCGTGCATTCCCTGAGAGAGCTGAAGTTCTGTTTGAGAAGGCTGAGAAGGTTGCCGCTGAAAAGTACAACCACCTGCTGAGACTCTCCAAACTCTACGACGTAGAATAATTATATTCAGCGCGTATAGAGCTGATACGATAAACGAGGTCATCTGCTTTAGCAGATGACCTCGTTTTTATATTTTAAAGCTTAATCTTCAAACAGATATTTTAGCATCTGCTCAGGCTTATTTAAAAATTGTTTTGTTAAAATGTAGTGCTCTGTCTTTTGGTATTCTGTTTGCTTAATATCGTCCTCAGTCAATTCAAAAATATCTGCACCAGGGAAAGAAAGAAGTATTGGTGAGTGGGTGGCAATAATAAACTGCGAATTGTTCTTGACTAAATTGCGAATATGCACAAGCAGAGTCATTTGTCTGCTTGGAGACAACGCCGCCTCAGGCTCATCTAAAATGTACAGCCCGTTCCCACCAAACCGATTCTGTACAAGCGACAAAAAGCTTTCCCCGTGTGACTGCTCATGCAGCGATACTCCTCCGTAGCTTCTTATAATCGGGGAGGACGCCGCCTTCTGCTTATCCAATTCGTCAATATAGCTTGCTACATTGTAAAAGCTTTCAGCACGTAGAAAAAAGCCATCTCTGGGGCGCTTTGCCGCTTTGGTCAAAAATAAATAATCGCTTAATGACGAGTGTGTAGCATTGGATGAAAAAGAAAAGTTAATCGTTCCGCCTTCCGCATTAAACCCATATTTAACAGCAATTGCCTCTAAAAGCGTAGATTTTCCGGTGCCGTTTTCGCCTACAAAAAAGGTAACCCTTTTATTAAAATTTAATTTTCGTATCTTGATTAAGTTTTTTACTACCGGCAAATCTGAAATATAGGAGTCATCACTTGATAAATCCCTTATGCTCATACTTTCTATGTACTGGGTATTCAAACATCTCGCCTCCCACCAGATACGGTATCGTCACCGCCAGCTTGATTTTATCATTATTTTTACATCCATGCAAGTTTGCGGCTTCCCGTTGAAACAAGTTTATAATCTTTTCTCTATCTGTAAATTACAAAAGCGATGCAAAGTACATTTTGTACTCTACATCGCTTTTTATTCGAATTATATTGTGTCAGAAGCTGCAGCCTATGCCTCCGGCTCTGCCTGCACATCAATTTTGATGTGCAGCTCACGCAGGCTCTTATCTTCCACAGTGTTGGGGCATTGGCTCATCAGCTCGCTTGCGTTTTGCACCTTGGGGAACGCAATCACATCGCGGATGCTGTCTTTTTCAAGCATCAGCATCACGAGTCTGTCCAAACCGAATGCCATACCGCTGTGCGGCGGCGCACCGTATTTGTACGCGTCGATGAGGAAGCCGAACTTCTCCTTTGCGTCCTCCATCGTAAAGCCCAGTGCTTTAAACATACGCTCCTGCAACTCGGGGTCGTTGATGCGAACCGAGCCGCCGCCAATCTCACAGCCATTCATCACCATGTCGTATGCTCTGGCGAGGCAGTGAGCCGGGTCTTTCTCAACCATATCGACGTCCTCCACCTTGGGCATGGTGAACGGATGATGCTTTGCCATGTAGCGGTTCTCTTCTTCGCTGTACTCAAACAGCGGAAAGTCGGTTACCCACAGCAGGTCAAAGGTACCTTTTTGAATCAGGCCCAGCCTGTCCGCAAGCTCGCAGCGCAGTGCACCCAGCGAATCGTACACCACATTGTTGTTGGAATCTGCCACTACCAGCAGAACGTCGCCTTTTTCTGCACCCAACTTTTCGCGAATAGCACTCTTTTCGCCCTCAGTGAGGAATTTTTCAAAGCTGGAAGTCTCGCCATCTTCGGTAAGACGGGTGTAAGCCAAGCCTTTTGCCTTGTAGGTTTTTACAAAGTCGGTCAGCTTATCAATCTCTTTGCGGGATAACTGATGCGCGCCGTCCTTAACATTGATGGCACGGACACTGCCTCCGCCCGAAATAGCACCGGAAAACACTTTAAACTCAGTTTTAGCCAAAACGTCGGAAAGATCAACCAGCTCTAAACCGAAGCGGGTATCGGGCTTGTCGGAGCCGTAGCGGTTCATTGCCTCGGAATAAGGAATTCTGCGAAAAGGTGTTTCAATCTCAACGCCGAGCACTTCCTGCATCACGCGCTTCATAAAGCCTTCGTTGGTGCTCATGATATCTTCTTCATCTGCAAACGACATTTCAAGGTCGATCTGGGTAAATTCGGGCTGACGGTCTGCACGCAGGTCTTCATCGCGGAAGCAGCGCGCAATTTGCAGGTAACGGTCAAAGCCAGAGAGCATGAGCAGCTGCTTGTAAAGCTGGGGTGACTGAGGCAGCGCATAAAATTTGCCCTCGTGCACGCGGGAAGGTACGAGATAATCACGTGCACCCTCGGGTGTAGATTTGATGAGGATGGGGGTCTCAATCTCAAGAAAATCGTGTTCGTCGTAATAGTCCCGTGCAACCTTTACAATTTTGTGGCGCATTTGGATTGCGTGCTGCATTTCGCTGCGGCGCAGGTCGAGGTAGCGGTATTTCAGACGCAGTTCCTCTTTTACATTGGTGGTGTCGGTAATTTCGAACGGAGGGGTTTGTGCCTTACCTAAAATGCGCAGCTCGGCTACAAAAATTTCAATCTGCCCCGTTTTGATGTCGTTGTTGACAGCCTCGCGCTTGCGCACAACGCCTTTTGCCATAATAACGTACTCGCCGCGCAGAGTTTCGGCCTTGCCAAACACCTCACGCGCAGTCGCATCGTCAAAAGCAAGCTGCAAAATTCCGCTGCGGTCGCGCAGGTCTACAAAAATCAGGTTGCCAAGGTTGCGGATTTTTTGTACCCAGCCCGCAACTACAACCTCTTTGCCTATATTATCAATGGTAAGCTCTGTACAATAGTTGGTACGCTTTAAACCGTTCATTGTTTCAGCCATATCAGTTTTCCTCCTTCATATCGGCGTTTTCTATCCCGCTGGTAAGAACAGCCACCTGCTCATCATAGATAAAATCCACCAAATCATCAAACTCAACCTCTTTGGTTTCGCCTGTCTGCATATTTTTTACGGTAGCCTTGCCCGCCGCAAGTTCGTTGTCACCAAGAATACAGCTGAACTGGCACCCGAGCTTGTCGGCATATTTCATCTGTGCCTTAACACTTCTACCCACGGTATCGCACTCGGCATAGAAGCCCTCTTCGCGCAGTGCGTTCACCAGTGCAAAAGCCTTGACCGATGCATCCTCGCCGATGCTGCCAATGTAGATGGTGCACGGAACCCTCTGCGGGAACTCCGCACCGCTCACCTCCATTACCTTGATGAGACGCTCGAGCCCCATTGCAAAGCCTATGCCCGCGAGCTTTGGCCCGCCAAGCTGCTCGATCATGCCGTCGTAACGTCCGCCGCCGCATACCGTACCCTGCGCACCGATGCTGTTTGTGACAAACTCAAACACCGTCTTGGTGTAGTAATCCAGCCCACGCACAATGGTGGGGTTCACCACATATGGAATATTCAGCGCATCGAGGCGTTTTTTCAGCCCCTCAAAATGGGTTTTGCAGTCCTCGCAGATATAGTCCAACACCTTGGGCGCATCCTTTGCAATTTCAGCGCAGTCGGGGTTTTTGCAGTCCAGAATGCGCATGGGGTTTTTCTCAAGGCGTTCGTTGCAAGTAGTACAAAGCTTGTCTGCATGCGCCTCAAAGTAAGCAATCAGTGCCTTGTGGTATTCGGCACGGCAGGTGGGGCAACCGATGGAGTTAAGCTCTAAGACCAAATCTTTTACGCCGAGTGTTTCAAAAATTTCGTGCACCATGGCGATGACTTCCGCGTCACATGCGGGCGAATCGGAGCCATATACCTCGGCACCAAACTGGTGGAACTCGCGTAGCCTGCCCGCCTGTGGCTTTTCGTAGCGAAAGCAGGACACATTGTAGCTCACCTTTACGGGTAGTGCACCATTGAGCAAACCATTTTGAATGGCGGCGCGCGCCATGCCCGCCGTGCCTTCAGGGCGCAGGGTGATCGAGCGGTTGCCCTTATCCAAAAAGGTGTACATCTCTTTTTGCACCACATCGGTGGTATCACCCACCGAGCGGTTGAACAGCTCGGTATGCTCAAAGGTGGGAACTCTCATTTCCTGAAAGCCATACAGCTTTGCAATCTCCATGGTAAGCTGCTCAACATACTGCCATTTGTAGCTTTCCTGCGGCAAAACATCCTGTGTGCCCTTGGGCGCTTGTGTCAACAATGCCATTTTGTTCTCTCCCTTTATCTTAAATTATTTTATTTGCCGATAACCGAGACATTTCACAGGAGTTGCCTGCAAAAAAAATACTCCTATCCCTGCAAAAAGGGACGGAGTATAATAACCCGCGGTGCCACCCTGATTGGGCGCAGATGCGCCCCACTCGAGAACCTTTTAACGCAAGGCTTACGGACAAGGACTACACAGCATCATTTGCCTTCGCCCTGTCAACTCCCGGGGGTCTGTTCGCTGCTCGCATAACACAAACGCGCTTTCAGCCGCGGCGCGCTCTCTCTGTAGGGTGCGGGTGCTACTTTTCCCGGTACAAACGCTTTTTTCACATCTATTGTACAACTTTTCGCTCAAAAAGTAAACAGTAAGTTTGAGTCGGCGCTCCGCTACCTAGCGGATATTGCCGGTGGTTTTTGGGTTGACGATATTTCTCCAATCGAGGTCGCCGCGCTCCAGTGCATGGATGAGCGCTTCGGCGGTAGCAATGTTAGTTGCAACCGGAATGTTGTGCACATCACAAAGGCGAAGCAGCTGTGCCTCGTCAATATCATTGGGCTTTACGGTAAGCGGATCGCGGAAGAACAGCAAAAGGTCAATTTCATTGCAGGCAATGCGCGATGCAACCTGCTGGTCGCCGCCCTGTCTGCCACTTAAAAAACCCACTATTTCAAGTCCGGTCGCTTCAGACACCATCTTTGCGGTAGTGCCGGTGCCGCACATGGTGTGGCGGCTGAGGACTCCGCAATAAGCGATGCAAAACTGTACCATAAGTTCTTTTTTAGAGTCGTGTGCTGTAACTGCTATATTCACAAGTTTTCCCTCCAATTGTGTTTCTATGTAATCAAATTAAAGTTATTACCCACCGTTAAAACACTGCCAGCTCAACAAATTCGCCGGTAATGCGGCGCGCAATGTTTTGCAGTGCCCTGCCCGCCAAAAACCGAACCGGCAGCATGCGCCCCTGCGACAGCGCCCGCACCATTTCGGGCTCGTAAGGTATTACGCCTATCAGCGGTTCAAGCACCGTGTCAATAATCACATCAAGGTCGGGCAAAACCTCCAGTTTTCCACGGTTTGTTTTCACCTTGTTGATAATGATCCTTTGTTTTTTCAGCCCGCGGTCAGCGAGATAATCGGACAATATTTTTGCGTCGCGCATCGAGATAGGGTCGGGTGTAACAACCAGCAGTGCCAAATCGGATACCTTTGCAATATCGGTAAGCATTCTGCCAAAGCCCGCTGGCGTCTCAATCAAAAGATAGTCGTAGTAATGCGATAGCCCCTTGCAAAGCTTATAAAAAAGCTCGGACGAATAGGGCGAATCGGGGCGCAGAGTCGCAGGCATCATGGCGAGGTTTGGTGTAATGGGCGACTCGTAAATCGCCTTGATTGGCTCACACCTACCGCACAGCACGTCAGAAATATCGTGTACGGTGGTTTCATTTACGCCAAGCATAATATCGAGGCAGCGCAAGCCGCTGTCCATTTCCAATATCAGTACCTTTTTACCCAGCCTTGCCAAATGATACCCTAAGCTAGAGCAGACGGAGGACTTGCCCACGCCGCCTTTCCCAGAGGTAATCATAATAATCTTCGCCATCATGTTTTATTGATACCCTTTCAAAATGAGCACATTTTCCCATTTACGCCCATTGTTATCATATCACAAATACATCCAAATTCAAAGTATTATTTTTTAAATAATTGGTAAATAAGACAAATTTTTTCCACCTTTTAAGAAAGGATTGTTTCTGCTGTCTGTGGCTTTTCGGAATCTTTGTTCGCAAAGAAGTATTGGTCAAAAATTGCCTTTGCAACAGGTACGCCTGTGTAACCATGCCAACCATCCTCAATTACCACTGCAACCGCAATTTCGGGGTTTTCAACGGGGGCAAATGCGATATAAACCGAGTTTACAGTTTCAGTGCTGGTTTCAGGGGTACCGGTTTTTGCGGCTACGGTAACACCGTAGTTGTTAAACGCACCAAGTGAAGTACCGCCCGGCCCCGCCGCAGCCACCATGCCGTCCTTTACCACATCGATGACACCCGGCTTTAGCTGCATATCTTGCAACACCTCAGGCTCAGTTTCTTTAATTGTTTGTTCAAAGTTATAGGAAACAACGCTCTTAACCAGATGTGCTTTCATACGCACACCGCCGTTCGCAAGGGTAGCGGTATAGTTGGCGATCTGCAGCGGCGAAAATTCGTTGCCGCCCTGCCCAATGGACGCCATAACTACGTTGGCAGCCTCCCAGCGTTCGCCGTGCGATTCACTATATTCCTTACTGGCACGTTGACCAATGTTCTCAGGCAGCTCGATGCCGGTGGGCTCGCCCAAACCCAGCATTTCGCTGTACTTATTAATTTTATCAATACCTTGTTTCCAGCCGGTTTCGTAAAAGAAGATGTTGCAGGAACGCTCAAGCGCAGTAATTGCGTTGATATTGCCGTGTACCCCCAAGCATTTCGGGCTGTAGCCATCTGTAAACAAGTGCAGGCGCCCGGTGCAAAGCACTTTGGTATTGCGCTCTATGAGCCCCTCGTTGAGTGCCCCTAAGGCAACCGCGGGCTTGTAGGTGGAGCCGGGCGCATACTTGCCATTGAACGCGCGGTTAAAGAACGGTAGCAGTGGGTTATTGGCGTTCTCAGCATAATCCTGCTGATAGGTTGAAAGATTGTAGGTCGGATAGCTTGCAGACGCGAGCACCTCGCCTGTAGGCACATGAATCACCACAGCCGCACCCACACTGGCCTCTTTACCCTTGCCCGCAGGTGCAGTTTCTTGCAGGTTTTTGATCTGACGCTCCAGGCTTTCCTGCGCTACACGCTGCAGCTCTTTGTCGATGGTGAGCACAACGGTGTTGCCGGGCTGCGGCGCCTTAGTTTCCACAACCTCAAGCACCGCGCCTTTATTGTTCAGCGTAATCTGCCGCTCGCCGCTAATGCCGCGCAGTTCACTTTCAAACGCCTGCTCAATGCCCGCTTTGCCCACAACATCGTTTGCAGCGTAACCTTTTTCTTTGTACTTCTCCATCTCATCGGCAAAAATCGGCCCTATCCTGCCAATAATGTGCGGTGCAAGGTCTCCGCTGACATATTCGCGTATTGCACTTTCTCTCACATCAACGCCGGGCAACTCATAGGTATTCTCTTTAATCTTCGTAATCGTGGAGATTGAAATATCCTCTGCAAAAGTGTATTGCACCTTATAATTAAAGCCGCGCTGTTCCATTTCGTAACGCACGCCCGCAACCAGACGCTGCTGCTCGGAGGAGTATTCCTCCAGTTTGTAGCGTTCCACCAGCCAGTACCATACATCTTCGGAGGTAGCCGCCGCGTTAACATTGACAAACTTTTTAAGGCGGGCAATATCACTGTCGCTTCCCTCAAAGGTAAAGGGCGCGCTTTTGGTAAGCGGCAGGTTGTCGATCCAGTCTTCACCCGACTGCTTCATAATATCAATCAGCCTTAAAATCGTTTCATTTTCTTTGCCACGCTGCATAAACGCCATATCAAACACAACGTTAAATCCTGTACGGTTAATTACCATGGGCCTGCCGTAGCGGTCAACAATCTCACCGCGTGCCGCGGCCACCGTTTGTTTCTGCTCCGAACGCTTGTTGGCAAGCTCGCTGTACTGCGCGCCCTCAACAATCTGCATGGTAATCAGGCGCAGCCCAAACAGCACCCCAACCGCCAAAAAAAGAACGGCAAGCAATGTGACACGCCGCTTTGGTAAATTTGTTCTCACAGGCTACCGCCCCTTTCTATTAAATCTTTTAGCCGATAAATCATCTTCTATTTTACCAAAAGGCTATGTTCGCATTATGAACAGAATTTAAAAACTAATTTTACCAATCGGTTATACTTTGAGCTTTTGATCGAAAAATTCTTTCATGCCTCGCGTCATATAGTAAAACGGAATAATTGCTACGGTGGAGTACAGCACCGTAGGCAGGGTAGAAAACACAAAGATGCGGTAGCCATCTTCAAAGCCCCACATCTGAAAATAAAAGAAATACTCAATCAGTCCGCGCAAAAACAATGCGCCAAACCCAAGCATCAGTGCGTTGGTAAGTTTCAGCTGCGTGAGGTGGATGGTAAGCAGGCCCACGGCGATACAGCCTGCCAGTACCAAAATGCCGTTAAACCCAAAAATCGTAAAGCTTGCAAGATCACACAGCAGACCGGCGACGGCACCCATAACGCCGCCCACCAATTCGCCCTCAAACATGGCAATGCATACTGCGGCAGGCACCACCAGAATCGGCTTTACACCATAGATGGAAAACAGCCCGGGAGTTGTTTGCAGAATATAGAGTACAAATAAAAGCATCACCATCATGAAATATTTGAGAAAATAGATGTGTTTCTTCGTCGTCATGGTGTTCCACCACCCGCTTCCGTACCGCTCTCGGCCACCGAAGATCCGCTCGACGCACCATCCGCCGATTCTTCCCGATCGGGCTGCATATCGGCAATCGGGTCAGCCGAAGCAACACCCTGCCCCTCAAACGATTTGATAACCAGTACATCCTTAACATTTTTAATGTTAGCGGTAGGCTCTATTACTGCATACAAAGAGCTACCATGGCTTTCGGGGGCAACTTCTGCAATTTTACCCACAATCTGCTCCTTTGGGTATTTGCCGCTGATGCCCGAGGTAACGACGAGGTCGCCCACCGCAGCACCGCTTTCACGCGGCAGCAGGTACATTTTGCACAGTCCCTTTTCCGCAAGCCCCACCGTACCGGTTACCAGGGCGGTATCGCGCGTGCGAGAATCGTAAACACCAATGTTCGTCGCGGGGTCAAGTATGGTGGATACTTTTGCATATGTAAGACCCACCTCAGACACAATGCCCACCAGCCCGTCTGCTGTAATAACCGAATCGCGCACATCAATGCCATCAAGTGTGCCCTTGTCGATGGTAAATGAATAAAAACGGTCGGAGGCGTCGCGCCCGACAACCGCTGCGGGCTCAAACTCCAGCTCCGGGTTGCGTTCTTTAATTTCCAAAAAGCCTTCGTAGACACTGTTCTGGTGCTTTATCTTATCGTAGTCCACCAGTTTTTCGTTTAGCTCGCGAATCATCTCTTTTTGTTGTTCATTCTCGGCTTTAATCGCCTTTGCATCTACAAAAATAGAGAAAAAATCGGTAACGCTGCCTGATATGCCGGCCGATAGCTTTTGCACCGGTGTAGTAATTGCGCCCAGCAGGCTCGAAGTCACCGTGCCAAACCCGCCTGTCCATGCCGCACGCAGCATAAATGCGCCCAGCACCACGGCAACGCCCATCAATATTTTGAATCGTACTGACGAAAAAAATTCCTTCAACAGTGACACCTCCTGCTTTATAAAAATTCAGAGCTCCAAAAAACGAAACGCTCTTTGTTGTTTTACATCTATAAATCAGTTCCAAAAAGAAATTTACAGCAATAAAATAAAATCTTGGTTTTTAAAACTTTGGCTTATTACGGGAATGCGGGTCGTTGTGTCGGCAAACCCTTACAACAACCCGCAAATATCGACTTATTATTCTGTTAGTATCTTCTGTCATCCTCAGTGAGGACATCACTCAGCTTGCCCAAATCCTCCAACACGCGGCCGGTACCGTCCGCAACGCAGTCAAGCGGGTTATCCGCAATGTAAACGGGCATGCCGGTCTCCTCCGCCACCAATTTGTCGAGATGTTTGAGCAGTGCGCCGCCGCCGGTAAGCGTAATACCGTGGTCAATGATATCTGCAGAAAGCTCCGGCGGAGTTCTCTCAAGCGTGACCTTAATCGCATCCAGCACAGCAGACAACGGGTCTTCCAGCGCTTCGCGAATTTCGGCAGGTGTGATGTAGATATTCTTGGGCAAACCATCAACCAGGTTTCTGCCTTTGATTTCCATCGGCTCTTCGCCCTCGTAGGGGTAGGCAGAACCAATGTTGATTTTAATTGCCTCAGCGGTTCTTTCACCGATGAGGAGGTTGTACTTTTTCTTAACATATTGAATGATCGAAAGATCGAACTCGTCGCCGCCTACGCGAACCGAACGAGCAGCAACAATACCGCCGAGCGAGATTACCGCAACCTCACTGGTGCCGCCGCCTACATCCACCACCATGCTGCCGGTTGCCTCTGCAACAGGCAGGCCTGCACCAATTGCAGCCGCCATAGGCTCTTCAATAATCGAAACCTGCTTTGCACCCGCTTTAAGGGTTGCCTCTTTTACCGCACGCCTCTCAACAGCAGTTACACCGGAGGGAATGCAGATAACAACACGCGGTCTTGCAAAAGAGGAATTGTTGAACACTTTTTTAATGAAGATTTCGAGCATGCTCGCGGTGATGTCAAAATCTGCAATAACGCCGTCTTTCAAAGGGCGAACCGCAACGATGGAACCGGGCGTTCTGCCGATTACATCCTTCGCTTCCTGCCCCACATATCTCACGCGGTCGGTGCGGGTATCCACCGCAACAACAGAGGGTTCGCGCATGATGATGCCTTTACCCTTCATGAAGATGAGGGTGTTTGCTGTACCCAGATCGATACCAATATCTTTTGTAAAAGAAAACATATGGCTACCCCTTTCGCGGCAAGGCGCCGCAGCTGATTCATTCTAACATTTATAGTAAAAGACCGTTTTTTCACAGACTTTTTCATTGTCCATCATATTATACCCCTAAAACGACTTTTCCACAACGTTTTCCATTATTTTTATTTGTTAACAAACACTAAATTTTGTTTTGGGGCATTATGGCTGCAAGCTCGCGCTTGAGCCGCGCAACGGGTAAACCCATTACATTAAAAAAGTCACCCTCAATTTTTTCAACCAGTACGCTGCCCTCGCCCTGAATACCGTATGCGCCCGCTTTATCAAACGGCTCTTTGGTGGCGATATATTCGTCTATCTCCCACTCGGTAAGCGGGTAAAACCACACCTTGGTGCACTGTGTAAAAGAGGCCGCTTTCGCCCCTAAGCGCAGCGATACACCGGTGTATACCTGGTGCTCTTTGCCGGAAAGCAGTTGCAGCATGCGTTTTGCGTCATCGGCATCCTTAGGTTTTCCAAGAATTTCATCATGTAACACTACAACGGTATCTGCCCCAATGATAAGGTCGTTCGGGCGGGTTTGCTGCACATGCAGCGTTTTTTGCTTCGCAATTGTTTCGCCCACATCGCACGGGCGCGTACCCTGCGGTATGGTTTCGTCAATGTTTGCAGGTATCACCTGATAATCCTTATGAATATGCGCCAGCAGCTCTCTGCGCCGCGGCGAACCCGAAGCCAAAATAACGTCCATGCTGTTTTTCTCCTTTTTGTAAGCTTTTGCACACAGGTATCTGTATTGATATCAAATTCATTATTGGCCGTTTACAGCCTGTTTACCAAACCCTTGTACATGAATATGGAGAGTATGACACAGATAATTTGCGCAATGTTAATGCCGAATTCAAAACCAAATGCCAGCTTTAGCACCGATAGGTCAAGAATCATTGGGTTTGCCACGTCAATGCCGATGCTGTTACCGTAAGAAAGCCAACCGAGGAACGGCACATCGGTAGTAACCTTTGCAAGCAGTGCACCCACAATAACCCCCGCGAGCAGCATAAAAATCAGCATTAAGTTCTTTTTCCACTTCATTCTGTCTTCCTCCTGTTGTAACTGCCTTTGTAACGTAATGTTGTCTGAATTAGGTGCGTGCACCGCCCACGCCGGTGCTGCCAAACCCGCCCTCACCGCGGTTGGTGTCATCCAGCTCGGTGCATTCCTCTATTTCAGGGTGCAGCACAGGTGCAATTACCATCTGCGCAATGCGGTCGTGCGGGTTAATGGTAAATGCCGCGGAAGACTGGTTGATCAGCCCCACAATAATTTCGCCGCGGTAATCGGAATCGATAACCCCCACACAGTTTGCGGGCACAATGCCATGCTTAATGCCCAACCCGCTGCGGGCATAGACAAAGGCTGCGCAGCTTGCATCGGGCAGTGCAATGGCAATACCCGTGCCGATTTTACAGGTCTGTCCCGCCTCAATGGTAATCGGTTCCTCTATGCAGGCGTGCAGGTCATAGCCTGCGCTGCCGTCGGTAGCGTTTTGCGGAATGTGCGCACCATCGCGCAGTTTTTTTATTTTAAGCGTCATAGTTTTCTCCGTTTCTGTGTTCACTATGCAAAAAGGTACATGCATCACCCCTGAGTAGTTTGCGCGGGCATGCCTGCAATGTGGCTGTGAACACGCTGCATAATCATATCCAGTGCAACGATATTGCGTCCGCCCTCCAGCACTATAATATCTGCCGCGCGCTTGCTGGGCTCGACAAACTGCTCATGCATTGGTTTTACGACGTCGAGGTACTGGTTCACTACCGATTCGAGCGTGCGCCTGCGCTCTTGTACGTCACGCATAATGCGTCGCAAAATTCGCACATCCGCGTCGGTATCTACAAAAATTTTAATGTCCATTAAATTGCGCAGCTGTTCATTTTGAAAGATTAAAATGCCCTCTATAATAATCACCTTTGCGGGGAGAATCTCAATGGTTTTATCGGAACGGTTGTGGATGGTGTAGTCGTAAACCGGGCACAGTACACGCTCACCCTTGCGCAGTTGGTTGATGTGTTTGATCATCAGCTCGGTGTCAAACGCGTCGGGATGATCGTAGTTCAGCTTGCTGCGCTCATCATAGGTCATTCCGTCGTGCTGCTTGTAGTAGTTATCGTGGTAGACTATGCTGACATCGTCACCAAAGCGCTCTTTCAGCCGCTCGGTAAGCGTTGTTTTGCCGCTGCCCGTACCTCCCGCAATACCGATGATCATAACATCCATTCAATTACCCTCCGTATATTTTACTATTGAATATTCCTGTAGTATAGTCCACGCGTGATGTTTTCTCGCTTTGCGCCGTGCTGGTATTCATAAATCAGCCGTGCGCATTCCTGCTGTGTCTCACCGGTAAAGTACAGCGTAAGAAACGATACCCCTGTAAGCTCAGGCAACCTGTCCGCCAAATACAGCGGAACATGATTGAGCACCTCGGTCATGCGTTTTGTACCGCCGCAGCCTACGGTAAACCCGTTGCCCAGCCGGTCGTACATTTTGGTGCTGCCGGTGCAGCCCGCACAGTCTTTTTCCAGTTTAACGGGGCAGTTGCGTGTAATCATCAGTGGCAAGTGGCCGTAAGCCAGCATACCATACGGCACAGAACTGTTAAGCCGTTTGATGTCGTTTAGGTTCAGCTCGTACGACACGGTAATGTCCTTACAGCCGAGCTCGGCATACGCGTTTAGGGCATAGCTGTTGGTGATGTTGAGTGCATAATCGCCCAGTACAGTAAAGCCCTGCTGCCTTGCCGCGTACACCCCGCCAATATTGCCTGCCAGCACACGGGTTACTCCTTTTGCTTTAAGCGCGTCCAGCGCGGGCTGTACATCGCGGTAATTATCAAAATTGATGCGCGGCAGCTCCGCAACCAGCTTGTCCAAAATATTCCCATCAGTTGTTTTTGCAGCTTCTTTTACCGGTAGTATAATAATTTCCAATGCATCTATCACCGCAAGCGGTATTTGCTGCTCGCATGCAAACCTTCCGCGCAGTGCGGGTGTTTGCCCGCTCTTTGCACCCTTTTGTTTTACAGTGCTGATATCAATGGGGTAAAATGCAACCGGCTTTGCCGCTGCCCTTGCACTCGTAATCGTTTCGGTGGCCTCACGGCGCAGCAGATTCATCTGCGATACCGGCAGCATGAGCCGCGCCGCGCCCTCAGGTAAATCGGGGCTGTCACTTTGTGCCACAATCTGCTCGTCCCCTGCTTCGGCATCGTATACAATTTCAAGTTTTTCAAGGCTATAAGGCGTACCGCCCAGCTTTGCCATGCTCTGCTTAATCATATCGGGCGTGGTAGGCTTATTGATGGCCGGCTGCGGGTTTTCGCCTGTTGCAACGGCCGTGTTGCCGTCTTGATCGGCGAGGGTGAGCACAGCGGGCTTATCTTTTGGCAGCACAAAGCTGCCTGAAAGCGCCACACGCGGTACCTCTTTGCGGTAAAGCTGTGCGAGGTTTTTGAGTACGCCCTCTGCCGACACCACATCGTCTTTACCCCGTACGCCAAACATATCGTTGCCAAGGCGGGCATCAAAATAACCCTGGGTAAAACCAGAGCGAGAAAATACCGCCTGTAAACTATCAACATCCACGAAATCGCCATTCAAAGCGTTTTTACATGCAGTTACCGCGGCGGCAACATATTCGGGGCGCTTCATTCTGCCTTCAATTTTTGCTGAGGTCACACCCAAATCGCGCAGTTCCCCAAGGCGCTGAACCAGTGACATATCCTTAAGCGATAGATCGTACGCACCTTTATTTTGCACATAAAAAGGCAGACGGCAGGGTTGGGCACAAAGCCCGCGGTTGCCGCTGCGTTCGCCAATAATGGAACTCATATAGCATTGCCCCGACACGCACATGCAAAGTGCGCCGTGTACAAATATTTCGGTTTCAAGGGTAGTGCCCTCCACTACCTCGGCAATCTCTTGCCTGCTCATTTCGCGGGCAAGCACCACGCGCGCAAAGCCAAGCTCCTCCAGCTGCTTTGCGCCTGCAAGGTTATGCACCGCCAATTGGGTAGAGGCATGCAGGCAAAGATCGGGTGCGGTCTTGCGAATCAGGCTGACAATCCCCAAATCCTGCACAATCACCGCATCAATTCCAAGCTCACATGCAGTTTTCACCATCTCCAGCGCGGCGGTAATTTCTTTTTCCAACACCACGGTGTTGAGGGTAAGGTGTACTTTTACCCCGCGTATATGGCAGTATTCTACGGCCTCGCGCAAAGCGTGGCCGTCAAAATTTGCGGCATTGCGCCGTGCGTTGAGCGCCGCACCGCCAAGATATACGGCATCGGCACCGCAGGTTACCGCGGCAGTCAGCTGTTCGCGTGCACCCACGGGTGCTAAAATCTCCAATTTATCCATTTATATGTTTTGACCTCGCTTAATCATTTCGAGCTCACGTTTTAGTCTTGCAATCTCTCGTTTCGCTTCATCTGCCTCAATGCGTGCCCTGCCTGCATCTTCAAGGTAGGAGTTAATCTGCCCGCGCAGATGGTCAGAGTTGCGCTCTGCATCTTTGTAAGCATCCAAAAAATTCAGTGCGGTAAGCGCAAGTGCCTCGTTAAATGTAAGGTTTTGTGCGCTCTCCATCAGTTCTTTGACGTTCGCGTCTATCGTGTTCCCCAGCTCTTTGATGTATCGCTCATCTTTTTTGCTGGTGATAATAAACTTCGCACCGTATATTTCAATCTTCACTCTGTTAATGGTATCCATATTGTGTACCCTCCTGTATTTTTAGCGGCTTACACCGCGCTGTACTGCGCTTTACAATCTATTTTATTATAATCTATTTTGCAGCAATTAGAAAGTGTGTAACGGCAGAAATTTAATTTTCTTATATCGTACCTGTTTCAGTGAGGTATCTAAAGTTTTTCTTTCTGCTTGCTGAAAAAGAATGATGTATCTCTGTTTTTGTTTTTCCTTTTAGAATGGCGTTTTTGTCCATAAACCAAACGGAAATTATATTGTATTTTCACCTATTTTTGTATATAATCTAAAGGGTAAGCAGCTTACACACTGCCCCTTTTTATTGTTTTTTCACGGCTCTTTTTGTTCCGCGCAGAAAGAAGAGCCTGTTTTGCCGGATAGGCACCCTAAAAGCGCGGAGAAACGGCGGTAGACAGCATGGAACATCTCACAAAAAAAGAACTCAAGGCCAGCATAAAAAATAAGCTGGCAAATGTACTCGGCGTTGATACCGAGACCGCATCCGACGCACTTTACTATAAGGCGCTTTCGATGGTGGTTGTGGATATTTTACAGGAGAAACGCAGGCGTTTTTCGGTTGACACCAACTCCAACGGCAAGAAGCAGGTTTACTACCTGTGCATGGAGTTTTTGATGGGCAGAAGCCTGAAAAACAGCCTTTATAACCTTGAGATTGTTGATACCGTGCGCGACGCATTGGATGACTATGGCGTAAAACTTGAAAAATTGTACGATTACGAGCCCGACGCCGGGCTGGGCAACGGCGGCTTGGGCCGCTTGGCCGCCTGCTTTTTAGATGCACTCGCCACGCAAGATTACCCCGCTACGGGCTACTCCATTTGCTACGAGTATGGTATTTTCAAACAAAAAATTGTAGATGGCTGGCAGACCGAACTGCCCGATTATTGGCTGCCCGGCGGCGAAGTGTGGCTTTCGGCAAAACCCGAAAAATCGGTCGATGTACACTTTGGCGGCGAGGTAGAAGAATTTTGGGACAACAACTACCATCACATCAACTATAAAAATTATACTACGGTAAAAGCGGTGCCGTACGATATGTACGTTACCGGCTACAACAGCAAGGGCGTTTCGCGCCTGCGCCTGTGGAAGGCGACTGCATCGGGGCTGGATATGGAACGCTTTAACCGCGGCGATTACATTGGTGCACTGGGTGCAAATTCCATGGCCGAGGTCATCAGCAAGGTGCTCTACCCCAACGACAACCACAACGAGGGCAAAAGCCTGCGCTTGCGCCAGCAGTACTTTATGGTGGCTGCTTCGGTGGGCGACATCATCAACCGCCATATGGCAACCTACGGCACGCTGGATAACCTTGCCGAAAAGGTCGCCATCCACATCAACGACACCCACCCTACCCTCGCTATTCCCGAGCTGATGCGCATTTTATTGGATGACTGCGGCTACAGCTGGGATGTTGCATGGAATACCGTGACGCAGGTGTTTGCCTACACCAACCACACCGTTATGAGCGAGGCGCTGGAGAAATGGAACGAAGACCTGTTTGCTTCGTTGTTGCCGCGCATCTATCAGATTATAAAAGAGATGAACAACCGCTTCACCTACGACCTGTACAATACCTATCATCTCGATTACCCCACCGTGGAGCAGATGGCGATTATTTCAAACCGTACGATTCACATGGCAAACCTATGTGTGATGGCCTGTCACAGCGTAAATGGTGTATCTGCGCTGCATAGTGAGATCATCAAAAAAGATGTGTTCCAGCAGTTTTACCGCATTATGCCCCACAAATTTACCAACGTCACCAACGGCATTGCGTCGCGCCGCTGGCTGTACCAGAGCAATGAGGGCCTTACCCGTCTACTGAAAGAGACAATTGGCGACGGCTTTTTGCGCGATATGGGCCAACTGGAGAAATTTAATCCATTCGTCGATGATAAAAACGTGCTGGATACCCTTGCCACAGTGAAGCTGGAAAATAAGCAGAGTTTTTGCGCTTACATTGAGCGCACCACAGGCGTGGTGCTTGACCCGAACTCTATTTTTGACGCGCAGGTCAAACGCCTGCACGAATACAAGCGCCAGCACCTCAACGCCCTGCACATCCTCACCACCTACCAGTGGCTCAAGCAAAACCCGAACGCCGAGTTTACCCCGCACACCTATATTTTTGGGGCAAAAGCGGCACCCGGTTATTTTCTTGCCAAGCAGATTATCAAGCTGATCTGCACCCTGCGGGATGAAATTGAGAAAGACCCTGTCATCCGTGAAAAGCTGCGCATTGTATACCTTGAGGATTACCGCGTCACGCTCAGCGAGCTGCTGATGCCTGCTGCCGAGGTGTCGCAGCAAATTTCGCTTGCAGGCACCGAGGCCTCGGGAACCGGCAACATGAAGCTGATGCTGAACGGGGCACTCACTCTTGGCACCTACGACGGCGCCAATGTAGAAATTGCACAGCATGTCGGCGAAGAAAACATGTTTATCTTTGGCATGCGCACTGAAGATGTCGCCCGCGAGAAGGCCTCTTACGACCCCCGATCGATTTACCGCGACAACCCGGTGCTCAAAGATGCGCTTGACCAGCTAAGCAAAGGAATTGGCGGCAGTACCTTCCCCGATATCTTCCATTCACTGGTAGACCGTGACCCGTACATGGTGCTCAAAGATTACGACTCCTACGCGGCGGCGCATCGTCTTGTAATGAGTACCTACGCCGACCAATACAAATGGCAGGCCATGTCGCTGCGCAACATTGCACAGTCCGGCTTTTTTTGTGCCGACCGTGCAACTTGTGAATACGCACAAAACATCTGGGAACTCCGCTGATGTTGAAATCAGCCATCGCGATTAGATCTGCCTTTGAGCACGCAAGCAGATTTATCTTATCAGTGGAATTGCTGTAAGGTTAAGGGAGTTATTTCTATGTCTTTTATCTTTTACGATAGCCACAGTACGCAGTTTAAAAAACCGTTCGGCGCACTGGGAACCGGTGAGCAGGCGGAGTTTCGCCTGCACCTACCCAAGAACGGGGAGTTTACAAACCCACGCATGCTGCTTTACAAGGCCGATGCGTGGGATACCCCGCAGGTAATCGAAATGAGCTTTATCAAAGCCGAACTTACCTGCAATGTTTTTTCATGCAAGCTTTCGCTGCCCCTGCCCCAGCTTTATTTTTATTGCTTTGAAGCAGAGCAAAACGGGAGCTGCAAAAAGCTTTCGCGCACTGCCGGCAACACCGGTGCGTTTACCGATTCGCCCCCGCAGCTTTGGCAGCTTACTGTTTATAACTCCGGGTTTGAAACACCGGATTTCTTAAAAGGCGGCATCATGTATCAGATTTTTCCCGACCGATTTTTCTGCAGCGGAAAACCGAAGCACAGCGTGCCCCCCGACCGTAAGCTGCACCAAAACTGGTATGAGATGCCCGATTACCTGCCTGATGAGGACGGTAAAATCACCAACACCGATTATTTTTGCGGCGATTTACAGGGTATTATAAGCAAAATGGACTATCTGCACAGCATGCATATCTCATGCATCTACCTCAACCCCGTGTTTGAGGCACACTCCAGCCACCGCTACAACACCGCAGACTACCGTAGGATCGACTGCCTGCTTGGGGACGAAAACGACCTGCGTGAGCTGTGCGCCAAAGGCAGGGAGCTTGGCATCCGCGTTGTTTTAGACGGTGTTTTTTCACACACCGGCGACGATAGCTTGTACTTCAACCGCAAAAACCGCTACCCCACGCAGGGCGCTTACAACTCGAAAGACAGCCGCTATTATCATTGGTACGATTTTTCGCAGTGGCCTGACAAATACAGTTCCTGGTGGGGTTTTGATACCCTGCCCAATGTGGATGAAACCAATGATGATTACATCGAGTTTATCTGCGGTGAGGGGGGGGTGCTGCACTACTGGCTTTCGCTGGGTGTTAGCGGGTACCGCCTTGACGTTGCGGACGAACTACCCGACAAGTTCCTCGATGCGTTGACCGCCTCGGTAAAAGCCTACGACCCGCAGGCGGTTATCATTGGCGAGGTGTGGGAGGATGCTTCGAATAAGGTGGCGTACGGTGTGCGCAAGCGTTACTTTGGCGGCGCGCAGCTGGACAGTGTGATGAACTACCCATTTAAGGATGCCATTTTGTCGTTTATTCGCTACGGGGGCGGCGGCGAACTTAACAACACGGTGCTTTCGATTTTAGAAAACTACCCCAAGCCCGTGGTGGATGTGCTGATGAATTCGCTGAGCACCCATGACGTGGAGCGCGCCATCACCAAGCTTGCGGGCGAACCGCTGGATGACCACGACCGCCCATGGCAGATGCGCCACCACTTCCTCAGCGAAGGCGATTATCAACGCGGCAGGCAGCTTTTTATGCTTGCGCAGGTACTGCAGTTCTTTTTGCCCGGCGTGCCCTGCTTGTACTACGGTGATGAGGTGGGTATGACCGGTTACCGCGACCCGTTCAACCGCTGCACCTACCCGTGGGAAAGCGGCGATAGCGAACTGCTGGAGTTTACCAAAACTCTATGTGCACTGCGCCGAGAGTACAGTGCCCTACTTGCCGACGCACCCTTTGTACCAACTATTTTTGACAATGACGTTTATGCGTTTACCCGCATGAGGAACGGTGAGGGGCTGCTTGTTGTGGTAAACCGCGGTGATGGCAGCCGCAGGCTTACACTGCCTTTTGAACCCGAGGTGCTTGCAGGAAACTTCTCCGATGGTATACTTGCCGCCCAATCGTTCATTATCGGTAAAATCTAAATACTTTTCAACAATAAAAACCCTCACCGTTGAAAACCGGCGAGGGTTTTTATTCGCCCGTCTAGCAAGAGGGAAAATTAATCGTAGTCCACACTTGAAGTCAAAATACAAGCTATGTTATAATACCCGCAAGGTGGTGGAGTGTTATGACAGAGAAAGAAATTTTGCAGGCCATGCAAGCCATGCTAAACCCCATTGGTGAACGTCTCGACGGTATAGAGAAGCGCTTTGACGGTGTGGAACAACGCTTTGACGGTGTGGAACAACGCCTTGACGGTATGGAGCAACACCTTGACGGTATGGAGCAACACCTTGACGGTATGGAGCAACGCTTTGACGGTGTGGAGAAGCGCTTTAGCGGTATGGAGCAACGCCTTGACGGTATGGAGCAACGCTTTAGCGGTGTGGAGCAACGCCTTGACGCCATGCAAGGTGATATTGATGTGATAAAGAGCGACGTCAAAGATGTGAAAAGGCAGGTCAATGTACTGTATGACTGGGTGGACGGCATTGATATTAAGGTAAAGAAAATTGATGACCGCACTGCATAATTCACCGCGTAATAAAGTTTACATATTCGCATGTGGCTATAAGCTATAGCTACATGCTTTTTTATGCATGAAAAAAGCAACCGCTTAAAAACGGTTGCTTTTATAATTGGTGACCCGTACGGGAATCGAACCCGTGATACCGCCGTGAAAGGGCGGTGTCTTAACCGCTTGACCAACGGGCCTCACTTATATATAAAAACCCTTTGCAGGGTATTTATTAAAATGGTAGCGGCAATAGGATTTGAACCTACGACACTTCGGGTATGAACCGAATGCTCTAGCCAACTGAGCTATGCCGCCATAAAAATGATACCTGCCTGTTTTATCAGGCGAAATTAATTATACTACATACACCCAGTGTTGTCAATGCTTTTTACGCTTTTTTCTACAAAATTATGGTTCCCCGCCGTTAACCAATATAATCGGCGGGGAATTTTGTTTTTTGTTATACTTTTAGTATTAAAATTAAGTTTTATACTAAAATCAAGGGTTAATCGAGTAGTTTGGTGCCTCTTTGGTGATATAAATATCGTGCGGGTGGCTCTCTTTTAAACCCGCCCCTGTAATGCGCACAAACTGCGCCTTTGTGTGCATATCGGAAATAGACGGGCAGCCGCAGTAGCCCATACCGGATTTAATTCCGCCGAGCAACTGGAATACTGAATCGGCAACAGGGCCCTTGTACGGCACGCGTCCCTCAACGCCCTCGGGTACCAGCTTTTTGTTGTCCTCTTGGAAGTAACGATCCTTGCTGCCGCAAGCCATTGCACCAAGGCTACCCATGCCACGGTAAACCTTAAAGCGTCTGCCCTGGTAAATTTCGCTGTCGCCGGGCGCTTCTTCACACCCTGCCAGCAGTGAACCAAGCATTACGGCCGAAGCACCTGCCGCAAGCGCTTTGACGATATCACCCGAGTATTTAATACCGCCATCTGCAATGACGGGAATATTATATTTCTGTGCAACACAGGCAGCATCGTAAATTGCGGTGATCTGAGGTACACCAATGCCTGCGACAACACGGGTGGTGCAGATAGAACCGGGCCCAATGCCGACTTTGATTGCGTCCGCACCCGCCTTAATGAGGTCTTCCGCCGCCTCTGCAGTGGCAATATTGCCTGCAATCAGCGCTACATCAGGGAATGCCTCTTTGACTTTGTGCACGCAATCCAAAATACCGTGGCTATGCCCATGCGCCGAATCCAGTACCAGCACGTCCACCTGCGCATCGACCAGAGCTTTTGCGCGGTCAAGTACATCACTGGTAACACCAATGGCGGCACCACACAGCAATCTGCCGTTTTTATCGCGTGCCGAGTTTGGGTAACGTACAGCCTTCTCAATATCTTTAATGGTAATAAGCCCTTTGAGTCTTCCCTTTTCATCCACAATGGGCAACTTTTCAATCTTGTGCATGCGCAAAATTTCTTGCGCACCCTTTAAATCGGTTCCTACCGGAGCGGTAATGAGGTTTTCTTTGGTCATAACCTCTTTTATCTTTAAGTTAAAATCGCTCAAAAAGCGTAAGTCTCGGTTGGTCAAAATTCCTACCAGCTTATTGTCTTCGTCTACAATTGGCACACCGCTGATACGATATTTGCTCATCAATTCATCTGCATCAAACACAAAATGCTCGGGAGAAAGGTAAAACGGGTTGACAATAACCCCATTCTCCGAACGCTTTACCTTGTCCACTTCATCCGCCTGCTTTTCAATGGACATATTTTTATGGATGATACCGATACCACCCTCACGCGCAATCGCAATCGCCATCAGCGATTCGGTTACGGTATCCATCGCCGCGGTCATCAGCGGAGAGTTGAGGTAAATGTCTTTTGCCAATTTAGTTGAAACATTAATGTCCTTGGGCAGAACATCTGATTTCGCAGGAATTAGCAAAACATCGTCAAAGGTTAAGCCCTCTTTAACAAATTTCTCACCATAGTTTGTATTCAGCATCAGCTCTTCCTCCTATAAGAATCATTTCTTTCTACACAGTCTCCACGTTGATATTTTTTCTATTCTATCACTTATTACTCTGCTAAGCAAGGATTTTTCAGAAGAGAATTTTCAAACTTTTTCACATGCTTTTGTTGGTGTTGTGGAAAGATATGAGGTTGCGGGCTATAATCTGAAAAATAAACAAAAAATAAGCAGCAGGACAGATTTATTCTGCCCTGCCGCGGAAGCTTTAATGCTTGGCGAGGTTGACATAGGTTGGCGCAAACTTGCTGGATTGCAGCTTTTTTACCTCTCGGTAATAGTTGTAGGTCATCGGTGCCCCGTCACAAACAATGTTGGAATCTACTACATCACAAATAAAGATGGTGTGTGTATCCATATCCACCTCTTTTACCACTTTACAGCTGAACTGTGACACAACACCCTCGTCAATATACATATCTCCGTGGATATCTTTATGGCATTTGGTCTCGGCAAACTTGTCGATGTCTCTGCCAGTGCGATAACCGAATTTACCCAAAAGCGGGCTTGCCGCCTTCTCATCCACCACATTTACCGCAATAGTGCCGCCTGCCCTAATATAGCAGTGGGTTTGGTTTTCTTTCGAAACGCTCACACCCACACGAACAGGCTCGGCGGTAATCTGGAACACTGTATTTACAAGACACCCCGCATTTTTGTCGCCGTCGTGCGCGGTGATCAGATAAATTCCGTAACTGAGTTTAAAAAGCGCCGTAATATCCAACATTCGAGCTTCCCCCTATTTAAATTTAATGATACATTCAAAGCAGCTGTCCCCCGCGGGGCGGTCTGCGCCGATGTAATAGGTGTTTTCATCAAGCTGTGCACGAAAAACCGTGAGCTCATCGCCAAATTTAGCCTCACCCACAAAACTGATGTTATACTGCGCAACATCGCGGCTGCGGTGCTGCTCAAGCGGCAGATAGTCACAGACAATATCAGAATAAACCGCATTGTTCATATGCATGTTGCAGTCAATGTCACTGTAACGAACGACGCGCTTTCCCACCGGCTGTGCGTCCTTGGGGCGTTTGTTTTTTGCTCTCAGCAGTTCATAATCTACTGCCACAGGCTCAAGCGGAATGGTGTACGGCAACTCGTTGGGGCGGCGAATCTTATGCTCAATGGGGTCGGTGAGTACCCACGCTGTTTGCGCGTAGATAATCTCCTCCCCTGCTTCATCGTAAAAATACACATCACGCATGCTCTGCACGCCCTTAGGTGCTCGCGGTTTGGTAACAATCGTCAGCTTTTCGAGTGCGCCAGGGCGGCGTTTCACCTGCAACGCCACCTTGGTGAGCAAAAATACAAAGCCCTCGTTCCATAGCATGACATGGCTTAATCCAAGCTCTTCAAGGTGTTCTCCGCTTACCTCCTGAATATGGCGCATCATGCCGCTCAGCTTAATCTGGTTGCGAATATCACATTCAGGGTAGGTCAGCTTAATTTTTTTATGGAATTCATAGTTTTGCATCTGTCTGTTTCACCACTTTTTATACGTTTAGTATATTATCTAATTAAATCTACACCCATGTACGGTCTGAGCGCCTCGGGAACTGTGACACTGCCGTCATCATTCTGATAGTTTTCCAAAATTGCGGCAACCGTTCTACCTATGGCAAGGCCCGAACCGTTCAAGGTGTGCACCAGCTGAGCTTTGTCCTTGGGGCTGTCTTTAAATTTGATGTTGGCACGGCGCGCTTGATAATCCTCGAAATTGGAGCAGCTCGAAATTTCAAGATATCTGCCGTAGGAAGGCATCCAAACCTCAATATCGTAGGTTTTCGCACTGGAGAAGCCTAAATCGCCGCCGCACAGAGCAACCACCCGATACGGCAGGCCCAGCATCTGCAGCTTGGTTTCTGCATCATGAGTGAGGCTTTCCAGCTCCTCATAGCTGTTCTCGGGGTGGCTGAATTTCACCAGTTCCACCTTATTGAACTGGTGTTGGCGGATAAGACCGCGAGTATCTCTGCCCGCAGAACCCGCCTCGGCACGGAAGCAGGCGGAATATGCACAGTGCTTAATGGGCAGCTTGGCGCCGTCGAGAATCTCATCGCGGTACAGGTTGGTAACCGGCACCTCGGCGGTTGGAATCAGATAGTAATCCAGTCCCTCCAACTTAAACATGTCCTCGCCAAACTTCGGCAATTGTCCTGTTCCGGTCATGGATGCGGTATTTGCCATAAAGGGGGGCAACACCTCAACGTAGCCGTTTGCTGTGTGGTTATCAAGGTAGAAGTTGATGACGGCGCGCTCAAGGCGTGCACCAAGCCCTTTGTAGAAGTGGAAACGCTTTCCGGTAACCTTAGCGGCACGCTCCGGATCGAGGATGTCGAGGTTTGAGCCGATGTCCCAATGTGGTCTTGGCTCGTAGGGGAACTCGCGCGGAGTACCCCAAGTGCGAATCTCTTTATTTTCGCTGTCGTCTGTGCCTGCGGGTACCGATTCATGCGGAATATTGGGGATAGAAAGCAGCAACTCGCGCTGTTTTTCCTCTAATACGGATATTTCCGCGTCGCACTCACTGATGCTTTGCGAAAGCAGCTTCATCTCAGCCATCAGCGCTGTGGTGTCTTTTCCCTCTTTTTTTAATGTAGGAATTTCTTTGGACGCCTTGTTCTGCTGCGATTTCATATTGTCTGCCTTGGTGCTGATCTCACGGCGTTTAACGTCAATCTCAAGGATTTCGTCCACAACGCTATCCAAATCCTTACCACGGCGTTTTACTCCCTCTTTTACCTCATCGGGGTTGGTTCTGATTCTTTTGATATCTAACATTTTGCGCGCACTTCCTTTTGTAAGTTTGTTTCTCTTAAAACTCTTTATTGCTTTTATTGGCGTTCCATTTAGGTTTTTTAAATATTTTTATACCGTTTTATTGAGCATTACCGCTACCAGTTTAGTTTTTCGCCGGTAAGCCTTTCCATTATGTCGGCAAGATCCTGCTTGCTGAAAAACTCGATCTCCAGCTTGCCTTTGTCCTTTTTGTGGTTTATCTTTACTTTTCTCCCAAACTCTTGGGTAGCCGCAAGCTCCAGTTCCTCGTAAAAAGTATCACGCACCAAAGGTTTTGCCTTGAGCACAGTGGCCTCTTTCCCTGCTTTTTGCAAACTGGTGAGTTTTTCAACGTCACGAACCGTCAAATTCTGCTTTACAATACGGTCGGCCATTTCTTCTATTGCTTTTTTATTCTCGAGTGAGAGCAAAGATCGTGCATGCCCTACCGAAATTTCATCACGGCGCACCATATCCACTACTTTTGAGGGCAAATTTAGCAGTCGAAGGGAGTTTGCAATTACAGGCCTTGATTTTCCAACGCTTTTTGCAATCTGCTCCTGTGTCATGTTGTATTGATCTGCCAGCGCCCTATATCCGAGCGATTCTTCAATTGCGTTTAAGTCTTCGCGCTGCAGGTTCTCAATCAGCGCTATTTCCATTGTCTCCATGTCGTCCATTTCGCGCACAACAACGGGCACTTCTGTAAGCCCCGCCATGCGTGATGCACGCCAACGCCTCTCCCCCGCAACCAGCTGATAGCTACCCGTAGGCAACGGGCGCACCAAAAGTGGCTGAATGACGCCATGTTCGCGAATGGAATCTGCCAAATCGGCAAGAGCAGCCTCATCAAAATCTTTACGCGGCTGTGCCTTGTTCGGCTCTATCTCGGAGATGCGTAGCGTCAGCACATTGCTGCTGGTGGTATTATTGTCTGCAAACAAAGCGTCAAGCCCTTTGCCCAAACCACCTTTTCTTCCTGCCACGGCAGCTGCCTCCTTTATTTGTTTTTGTTCATAATCTCTTTTGCAAGCTCTTCATAAGCCTGCGAACCCTTTGAGGTGCGGTCAAAATACACCACCGGCTGCCCAAAGCTTGGGGCCTCTGAAAGCCGCACATTGCGCGGTATCACGCTTTTGTATACCTTTTGGGGGAAATATTTTTTAACCTCCTCCACCACTTGGATGGTAAGATTCAGTCGTGCATCGTACATTGTGAGCAATACGCCTTCAATTTCAATCTGGGGGTTGTACAGGCGCTTTACATTGCGCACTGTGGACATCAGCTGAGACAGCCCCTCCAGTGCGTAATACTCACACTGAATCGGTACAATCAGTGTATCGCATGCGGTCAGTGCGTTGAGCGTAATCAGCCCGAGTGACGGAGGGCAATCAATAAAAATAAAATCATAGCCCGCTTTGATGCTTGCCAGTGCATTTTTCAACCGGCTTGCTCGGTTTTCCAGCTCTACCAGCTCAATCTCTGCCGCTGCAAGGTCGATATTTGAGGGAAGCACGTCCACATTCTGAAAGGCAGAGTGTACAATTACATCCTGAACCTTGGCATCTCCAATAAGCAGCTCGTAAGTAGACTTCTTTACCTCACGTTTGTTAACGCCCAGCCCACTGGTGGTGTTTCCCTGCGGGTCAATATCCACCAAAAGCACTTTTTTTCCGAACAAACCAATCCATGCCGCAATATTGACAGCTGAGGTTGTTTTACCAACGCCGCCCTTTTGGTTTGCCATTGCTATAATCTTTCCCATTTTTTTACCTCTTCACTCAATATTACCTACTATACCTTTTGATTATAGCACAATTTCAGGATATTTCAACGTTTTCCGCCAATGCACACCAATCTAACCGCACACTTTGCAATGTTTCACGTGAAACATTGCTGTTAAACATTTCAGCAGTTTCTTGTTGCACTCATCTTTTTGGGGAAACATATTTTTTATACGCCAAGAAGCCACCCTCTCGGGTGGCTTCTTGGCAATCAGCTAGGGGAACATCTATATACTAACCTTAAAAAGGGTAGTGCTGTTATTTGGCGGCCGCCTTTTTTGTTGGTAAGCAGATGTTTTGGGGATTTTGACGGTGTATTCAATGTAATCGTTGTAATCATTCTGATCCACCACCGCATCAATACCCGCCTGCTTCATGGTGCTGATTGCGCGGTCTATTGTGTTGATAAAGATTCGCAAATCTTTAACAATCAGCAGCCTCTTAGGTGGTTTAGGCTTTCCGGCCAGCATGTCATCAATCATGCGTTCTGTTTGGGCAACATTTAAGCTTTTCTTTGTAATTATCTCAATGGCCGCCTGTTGGCGCTCGGAAATTTTTAGCTTAAGCAGCGCTCGTGCATGGCGCTCGGTAAGCCCACTTTCTGCAATCCTTTGCTGAACCTCGGCCGGTAAACGTAAAATACGCAGTTTGTTTGCCAAAGTAGACTGTGCCATTCCAAGCTTAGATGCCGCTTCTTCTTGTGTAATGCTCCACTGGTAAATCAGCTCGTAAATTCCCCGCGCTTCGTCAAAAAAGTTGAGGTCCTCGCGCTGCAGATTTTCAATAAGAGCAAATACCGCAGATTGCTTATCATCTAAATTTGCGACAATTGCCTTTATTTTGTCCATTCCAAGCTGTTTGCAGGCTTTGAGCCTTCTTTCTCCCGAAATCAGTTCATAACGCTCGTTGGAAAGCTTGCGAACGGTAATTGGTTGCAGAAGCCCGTTTTGTCGGATACTCTGGGCGAGCTTGTCCAACTCTGCACTGTCAAAAACAGTACGGGGCTGCGCTGGATTAGGGACAACGCACTCAACCGGCAACAGAACCACCTGCTCGCCGCTGCGATTTTTGGTAAAAATCAAAGCGCCACCTCCTAATTCAACTGCCGCAGCATACAAGGCTTGTCCCCTTTGTAAAACTGACGGAAGGTTTTACAGAGGTGTTTAAGCCTTGTATGCCGTCTGTAGCTATAATATAGCACAGGTTTACATGTATTTCCAGTATTTTACATCCAAAAAAAGCACCAATATTCGTCAAATACTGATGCTTTTCACTCTATTAAAGTGGAGATTTTGATATTTTAGCGGATTGTCGCGGATATTTTGCCGGAGTTTGCGATATTTTTTTGATAACAATAATTGACCTTTTGCTGTCATCGGGTAAAATATATTTCTTTACCTCTAGCACCTTTCCGCCAAGCTCTTTGATTGCCTTTTTTGCTGTATCCAACTCATCGTCAATTTCGTAACCTTTTAGGGCCACAAATAAGCCGCCAACCTTTACAAACGGCAGGCAATATTCTGCAAGCTCGCGCAAATTTGCCACTGCACGCGCCGTTGCAACATCAAACTGCTCACGAAGGCCGGGGTTTCGTCCGCCCTCTTCTGCCCTGGCATGGATGTTGGTAGACTTTACTTCCAACGCCTCGCATAAGGCATTTAAAAAGTTGATGCGTTTATTGAGGCTATCGAGCAGTGTCAAATTGATATCACTTCGCACAAGCTTGCAGGGTACAGAAGGAAATCCGGCACCGGTGCCTACATCAATCAGCGAGGCATTCTGCGGCAGTTCTATGGCATGCAGCAGCAATAAGCTGTCTAAAAAATGCTTCGTGGCAATTTCATTTGGCTGTGTAATTGCGGTCAGGTTAATCTTTTCATTCCACTCTACCAAGGTATTTGCATAGCACTCCAGTTTATCAAGCTGCTCCTCGGTTAAATCAATGCCGTATTCGGCAGCTTGGCTCTTTAAACTATCCTTGGGTATGTTCATGTTCTCTTTTTCCTCCCCGCTGCTCCAAATAAATCAGCAGTACCGAAATATCTGCGGGGCTTACCCCCGAAATACGCGATGCCTGCCCTACATTAATCGGCTGTACCTTTTCCAGCTTTTCGCGTGCCTCCAACCGTAAGCCTGCAATCGCTTTATAATCGATGTTATGCGGCAGCGGCTTGCACTCCAGACGGCGCATTTCTTCTACTTGGGCCAGCTGTTTTTTAATGTAACCCGCATATTTAATTTCAACCTCTGCCTGCTCCACCACATCGGTCCCGAGTATCGGCCGCTCTTTATCGAACGGTGCAAGATCGTTGTAGGTAATTTGAGGGCGGCGAATCAAGTCTGCAAGATGTACACCGGTAATCACTGCGGCTGTTTCACGTGAAACAAGCATTTCGTTGAGCTCCTTGCTTGGCGGAATGACGGTGTTCTCAAGCCTCTTAATCTCAGCATTCTTTTGCTCCTGCTTGCGCAGATAGCGCTGATACCGCTCCTCTGAAATCAGCCCTACCTCATGCCCAATGGGGATAAGGCGGATGTCTGCATTGTCCTGCCGTAAAATTAAG
>NZ_DALZQO010000015.1:0-27131 GCF_032017025.1 Hydrogenoanaerobacterium sp. | reverse complement strand
CCGAACGTGATGTCATCATACGGTATGGATCGGAGCAACCCTTCGTAACAAGGTCATCTACCAATGTGCCAAGGTATGAGCTCGCCCTGTCTAAAATCATAGGCGGCTGGCCTCTCAACTTGCGCACCGCATTCACAGCAGCATACAAGCCCTGTGCGGCCGCTTCTTCGTAGCCCGAGGTGCCGTTAAACTGCCCCGCACCGTATAATCCGTTAATTTTAATAAATTCCAGCGTGGGGCGTAAATCCAGCGGATTGCAGCAATCGTATTCAATTGCGTAGGCGGTTCGCATTACTTTTAAGTTTTCAAACCCCTTTACCGTGCGGTAAAATGCAATCTGCACATCTTCCGGCAAGCTGCTGCTCATGCCCTGCAAGTACATTTCGTCGGTATCCAGTCCCATCGGCTCAACAAATATCTGATGGCGAGGTTTATCGGCAAATCGCATCACTTTATCCTCAAGGCTGGGGCAGTAGCGGGGTCCTACCCCCTCAATTCTTCCGCTGTAGAGCGGCGAGCGGTGAATATTATCGCGAATTACCTGATGGGTTTGTTCATTGGTGTATGCGATATGGCAAACCGCCTTGTTTTGCAGAGAATCAATCGTTTCAAACGAAAATGGCGTAATCGGGTCATCACCCTGCTGCACCTCAAGTTGGGTAAAATCGATACTGCGGCGATGTACCCGTGCAGGCGTTCCGGTTTTAAAACGGCGCAGCTCTATCCCCAGTTTTTGTAATCTTTGGGATAATCTGTTTGCTGCGTGCGTTCCATCGGGCCCGCTTTCATAAGAAACATCACCGACATGGATCATACCTTTGAGGTAGGTACCGGTGCACAAAATGGCTGCCCGCACCTTATATACCGCTTCAAGCGCGGTGACCACCTCACAGATATTCCCGTTGCCGTCATCGCGAACCTCGACAATTTCCGCCTGTTTTATGTCGAGATTCTCCTGCGCCTCCAACGTTTTTTTCATCAGTACATGGTATGCTTGGCGGTCAATCTGCCCGCGCAAGCTGTGCACGGCAGGCCCTTTGCCACGGTTCAGCATACGGCTTTGAATCATTGCCTTGTCCGCTACCTTACCCATTTCACCGCCCAGTGCATCAATTTCGCGCACCAAATGCCCTTTCGCCGTACCGCCGATTGATGGGTTGCATGGCATGTTTGCGATTGCGTCGAGCGTTATGGTAAACAAAATCGTCTTCATTCCAAGGCGCGCTGAAGCAAGGGCAGCCTCTACCCCCGCATGCCCTGCTCCAATCACCGCTATATCATAGCTATCTGCTTTATATTCCAATGTAATTTCCCCCCTGTATGTGCGCGCAGTTCTTTTTTCTAATCTGCAACAGGCTTTTCCTGCGGCTTCGAGGTTTGCAGCCAGTAAAATGGGCAGTGCCTTGCCCGGATTGCTTGCGGCTACTCTCTTCTACTAAAAAGCAAAACTTGCGGTTTCGTGGCTTGCAGCCAGTGAAACGCACAGTGTCTTGCCCGGATTGCTTGCGGCTACTCTCTTCTACTAAAGAGCAAAACTTGCGGCTTCGTGGTTTGCAGCCAGTGAAACGCGCAGTGCCTTGCCCGAATTGCTTGCGGGTGCTGCCCGCTATTTACCGACACAAAAATTGTGGAACACCTCGTTCACCACCGCTTCACTCGCTCTTTCACCCGTAAGCTCCAGCAAGGCGGCAATGGCATCATCAATGCATACATTCACCGCGTCAAAGGTAAAACAGCTGTTCAAGGCGGCAAGAGCCTCATCAACGGCAGTTTTTGCGCGTTCCGCACAGATCCGCTGGCGCTCGTTCGCAATCATAGCTGCACTTGTGTCAAAATGATATAGCCCCAGCACCTGTGCAATCACGTTTGCAAGTTCTTCTACCCCCTGCCCGCTTTGTGCAGAGGTATAGACAAGATGAGGTATGCTGCTTTTGATCAATTCAAGATCAATTTTCTGCTCTAAATCAGATTTATTTACAATGGCAATTGCAGGCCGTCCCTTTATTGCCTCGATGAGTCTCATATCTTCGTCCGATAACAAGTCGGAACTATCGAAAACAGCGAGCACCAGTCCCGCGGTCTCCAGCTTTTTACGCGCAAGCTCCACTCCCACGCTCTCCACCACGTCGTCGGTTTCACGCAAGCCTGCCGTATCGGCAAGGCGCAATATCGCACCGCCCACATTGACGGTATCCTCCACAATATCGCGAGTCGTCCCCGGAATATCGGTGACAATACTGCGCTGAAAACCCGCAAGCAGGTTCATCAAGGTAGATTTACCCACATTTGGGCGACCCACAATAGCGGTTTCAACGCCCTCTTTCATCACCCGGCCCACATCAAAAGTAGCGAGCAGGGTGGCTAACTGTTCCTTCGCAGTGGTAAGCGCTGTCAATATCTCTGTGTCGGTGATTTCAGGAATTTCCTCCTCAGGGTAATCCACCCACGCAGAAAGATGTGCCGCTGTTTGAAGAAGACCGGATGTAATGCCGGAAATTTTACGGAACAATTTGCCGTCGCGCATAGAAAGCGCAGAGCGCGCAGCTTGCTCCCCCTGCGCCGAAATCAAATCCATTACAGCTTCGGCCTGCGTTAGGCTCAACTTACCATTCAAAAAAGCGCGCTTTGTAAATTCACCTGCAGCAGCCGGTACCGCACCCGCATCCAAAACAGCACGCAGTGTACGCTGCAGCAGATACAGCCCGCCATGGCACGAAATTTCTACAACATCTTCGCCAGTGTAGCTTCGCGGTGCAATAAATACCGTTACCACCGCATCGTCAATGTCGCCGTCTTGGTCAAATACACGCCCGTAAATAGCGGTATACCCCGAAACCGTTAAGATTTGGCGGCTGCCCACCGGTGAAAACACCTTTGATGCAACCTGGCGCGCCTGTTTGCCCGAAATACGAATTACCCCAATGCCGCCGACAGCAAGAGGGGTTGAAATTGCGGCAATAGTTGTAGCTTCCAACGACATAGTATTTCTCCTTTTTGATTCATCTGGTTGTGCATAGGTTGTTTTTCTGCGGGCATTCCCCGCCGCAAAAAGGAGGTTTCAAACGAGTTTGTTTGAAACCTCCCAAGCTGTTTAGTCGATATCAATTTTAGAGTAAAGCGGCTTGTCCTTCACTTCTGCCGGAGGTGTGTTTTTCGGTGCCTGCGGCTTTGCCTCTGCTACGGTGCGCGGTGCTGCGGTGCGTACCGGCGGCTCAATCTCAAAGTGTGAATCGTCGATTCGGCTTTTTTGTGTCTGTGCCGCTTTCATGCTGTCGGCAAACGCGTTCGGGCGTGTGCTGACCGGTGCGGTATTGGTGTTCTTACGGAATTCATGGGGTTTTCCATCACGGTTACCGCCACGGCTGCCGTTACCGCCCCTGCCACGGTTGTTATAAGGGCGTTTGCCGCCTTTTTCCGCGCCGTCTCTTGGCGGATATTTTTTGCGCGGTGTGGTGGTGGATATCACAACACGTCTGTTTGGCTCTTCGCCGATCGAAGATGAGGTAACTCCCTCAATATTCTGAACCGTTGCATGGATGATCCTTCTTTCGTAGGGGTTCATCGGCTCAAGAGTAAGGTTTCTGCCGTTTTTAATCACCTGTGCAGATAGCTTTTTGGCCAGCTGCTCCAAGGTTTTTTCACGTTTTTCACGGTAGTTACCGCTATCAATCGTAATGCGGAAATAATCACCCTCCAGGCGGTTTGCAACAAGGCCGGAAAGATACTGCAGTGCATCAAGCGTTTCGCCTCTACGGCCAATCAGTACACCCAGACCCTCTCCGCTAAGGGTAAGCACAGCTCCGTCAGGCGATGTGCTTGCTTTAATTTCAACCCCTGCAAGCCCCATTTCTTGAAAAATTGCGCTCAAATATTTTACGGCACAATCTACCTTTTCGCCGGTTGCAGGGTTCGCAACGGAAGCAGCAGCATCGGTAGCACGCTCAACAGGCTTGGGTTCACTTTTTGGTGCAGGTTTTACAGCAGGTTTTACAACCGCCTTCGGCACTGCAGGCTTCACCTCATCGGGAACTTCCATCGTCACCTTAACCTTTGCGGGGGTTACTTTCAATCCAAACAAGCTGCGTTTGGGTCTTTCCAATATCTCAAATTCCGAGTTATCGCCGTTTGCGCCAAGCTCTGCATAGGCACGTTCTAATGCTTCTTCTACCGTTTTTCCAACACAAATAGCTTCTCTGTTCAAAACAGCACCTCCATAAGTTTGTGTTCCTTTTTAATCCGTTCCGTATAATCTAAATTCAATATGCCTAGAGGTAAAGAGGTTTTCGGCATATCAGGCGGCTATTTCAAGTCTTCATCGGTTACTTCTGTGTATTCCTCACCGTATTTTTCGGCATCACGGCGGCGGGCTTCCGCAAGCTTTTTGCGGTTCAGCTCTTTTTGCGTCAGTGCTTTTTCCTGTTCTACTTCCTGATATTCACCGCTCGCCATTTTCTTTTTCAGTTCCGCACGCTCTGCACGTTCCTGCTCTTTTCTCAATTCTTCTTCCGCTTTTGCTTTTTCCAGCATCTCAGCGGGGTTATACTTCTTGTTCAAGTACCAAGTCTGCGCCATCGAGAAAATGTTGGTGAGTATCCAGTACATACCAACACCCGCGGGTACCTGGAATGCAATGATTGTCGACATAATCGGCATCATCAGCATCATGCTCTTGCCCATACCATTCATTGCCGCGTTGTCGCCCGAGGTTGCAGCCGTCATCTTCATTGAAATTCTAGAAAGCATGAACGAGGTGATACCCGAAATAATCGGAATCAGCAACAGCCACTCAAGACGCATACCGGGAGTCTGAGACAAATCAAGCCCTAAAAACGACTGATCAAAGCTTGCAATTTTGTCGGCAAAGCCTTGTCCCCATTGTGCCGCAAATTCAGGGCTTGCCTCCAGTGCCTTAAAAATCAGGTTCTCAGAGCGCAAACCCACATTTTGTCTTACAATAGCAGAATCTGCCCCAAAGAATTTGGTTGCGAGCTCGATTCCGGTTTGAATATCCGCTTTGCTGAATCTTAAAATATGGGTAAGGGGTTTATAAATAACGTCGATCAAACCAAACAGAATAGGAAACTGAATGAGCAGCGGCAAGCAACCGCTCATGGGGTTATAGCCCTCTTTTTCATATAAAGCGGCCATTTCTTCCTGCTGTTTTTGTTTGTTGTTTGCATATTTTTTTGTAATGGCATCCATTTTTGGCTTGAACATTGCCATTTTAACCGAGGATTTCTGCTGATTGATGCCCATTGGCAGCAGAATCAGCTTGGTGATTAGGGTGAAAACGATGAGCGCAAGACCGTAGTTGTGCAGCAGTTTGTAGCATGCCCACATTACCCAGCCTAAGGGGTAGCCGATTACGGTGTAAATAAAATCCATGTGTTCTTATCCTCCAAGTCCACGCATTGGGTAACCCGGACTACACCAGCGTGGTTATTTACTTTTTGGCTTTTCCCTGTTCGTTTACCAAATTACACGAACAGCAACAAGTGAGCCGAGGTCACGGGCCGCGCCCGCCTTTTTTCCGTAGTCAAATATCTCTTCCCTATTCCGCTTTTTGGCGGCGCAGGGTAAAACGCTCCGGCACAAAATCAACGCCGCCCTTGTGGTAAGGGTTGCAGCGCAGAATGCGCAGAAATGCAAGTAGCCCGCCCTTCATCGCGCCGAAACGAGAAACCGCCTCAAAGGCATAAGAAGAGCAGGTTGGATAAAACCTGCAGCAGGCAGGTTTGTAGGGCGATATTGCTTTTTGATAAAACCGGATGATTGCCAGAAGAACTTTTTTCATAAGCTACCTGGTTTGCGCAAGAAAGCCAAGCTTTTTTGCATGGCTTAAAAAAACGGGCAGTACATCGGTTGATTTCGCACCGACGGTTCGTCCGCGTGCAACCAACACCACATCGTAACCGCAACCCAGTTCTTTTTCCGCTTCAAAATAAGCCTGCTTTATAATGCGCCTTGCCCTGTTTCTTTTTACCGCATTGCCAATTTTTTTGCTGGCAGTGATTCCAAGCCGGTTGTAACCTAGCTTGTTCTTCATCACATACGTCACAAGCAGAGGATGCGCCTGAGATTTCCCGCGGGAATACATCCGCTTAAAATCCCAGTTATTGTTCAGTGGTTTTGTGTAAAGCATCTATTTGCCTTTCAATTCATCGTAAAAAAGAAAGGCCACAATACAATATTGTGGCCGTCATTTTTAGTAGCTCAGGCTCTTTCTGCCCTTTGCTCTTCTGCGAGCTAATACTTTACGCCCACTTTTTGTAGCCATTCTCTTACGAAAGCCGTGTTCCTTCTGTCTGTGGATTTTCTTAGGCTGATAAGTTCTAATCATTCCAAACCCTCCCTTCGAGGTAAACCTTGCAAGGATACAGTATATCTTAAAAACCGCATAACTGTCAAGCTTTTTTGTGTTTTTTTGCTCAACTATTACGTTTTGGCAAGGCTTTTACCAAATACGTTTTTTATTATACTACAAACCTGTTGTTTTCACAACCGCTATATCTTGGTGTTTAGCAGGCAAGCGGGTACTAGCCTGCTGCTTACACTTGTTCTTTTATTTGCACAAAACGGCCATTAAAATTTAATAAAAAATCTAAATTTTTTTAATTCGCCTATACTATATATAAATATATCCCCTTTCATCTGTGGAAAACCTTGAAATGTTGAAAGAAATTTGTTAAAATAAGACTTGTGAAAAAATGTTGAAAACTTTTCTTTCAACATCGCAATATCCGTTTTTCCACTGATTCAACAAGTTTTCCACATACGGAGGTTAAAACAACATGGAGTCATTCCACGAAGTGTTCAGTTTGGTGAGCGAATACTGCAAGAAAGAGATCTCGCAGGTCGCTCATTCTTTATGGATCAAGGACATTGAGCCTGTTAAATTGGAGGATTCCACCGCTTATTTGGCGGTGCGCTCTGAATTTAAGCAAAAAATTCTGGAAGAAAAATATTTTGACCTTCTTTCGCGTGCGTTTGAGGAGGTCATGGGCTTTCGCGTCGATATCGTCATCTCCTCGCTTGAACCTACCAAGGCACAGGCGGAAGAAGCAGTTGTGAAGCTCGCTCATTGCTCGCCCGAGGAGCTGGAAAAAACCACAGCGGGCGGCGACTATGAGTACACGTTCAGCACCTTTATCGTCGGCCCATCCAACAAATTTGCCCATGCAGCTTCTTTGGCGGTTGCCACCAACCCGGCAGGCGCCTACAACCCTCTCTTTATCTATGGCGGCTCGGGGCTTGGTAAAACACATCTTCTTTATGCCATCTGCAACGAGATTCTCAAGGCGACATCCCAAACCAATATCATCTACGTAAAGGGTGAGGATTTCACCAACGAGCTGATCGAAGCGATTCGCTCTGAAACCACAAAAGAATTCCACAACAAATACCGCCAAGCCGATGTTCTTCTTGTCGATGACATCCAATTTATCGGCGGAAAAGAAAGCACGCAGGAAGAATTCTTTCACACCTTTAACACCTTGTACGAAGCCGGTAAGCAGATTGTACTGACCTCGGATCGGCCGCCCAAGGAGATTAAAACCCTGGAAGACCGTTTGAGAACCCGCTTTGAATGGGGCTTGCTGGCCGATGTTCAGCCACCCGATTTTGAAACTCGTATCGCCATCATCCGCCGCAAGGCAGAGCTGCTCGATATCAACATCCCCGACGACGTCGCCGAATATATGGCAAATAAACTCAAAACCAATATCCGCCAGCTGGAGGGCGCGGTGAAAAAGCTGAAGGCCTACAAGCTGCTGGCCGGTACCCCCCCCTCCATCCTGATTGCACAAAATGCCATCCGCGACATTCTCAACGACCATCAGCCGGTGCCTGTCACCATCGAGCGTATTATCTCCGAGGTTGCCCGCACCTACAACGGCGTCTCCCCGCAGGATATTCGCTCGAGTAAACGCTCGGCGAACATTTCGTCGGCGCGGCAGGTTTCCATCTACATTGTACGGGAAATTACCCAAATGTCGATGTCCGCCATCGGTGAGGAATTTGGAGGCAGAGACCATTCCACCATTGTTTACGCCATACAGCAGGTGGAAAAAAATATGGATGTTGACCCCCGCTACAAAGAATTGATTGAAGATATCATCAAAAACGTGCGTAACTCTTAACAACAATTCTTTGTTTACCACCAAAAGGGACAAAACAGGCTTTTTTAGGAGGAAAAAGAGGTCGGATTCTTTGGTTTTTAACAGCCAAACGTTTTCCACAATCCACAGTTTAAACACGGTGTGGAAACCAAAAATCATCCACCCCTTTATTTCAACCATGTTATGCACATGTTCTTCACAATCAACAGCGTTTTTACACCACACTGTTGATAAAAATCATGTTTCGTCACATTTCCACAAAACTGTCCCAAAGTTGTGCGAAAAAATAAAGCCCGGTTTTCCGCATCGTTATCCCGTTTTTTCCACTTATCAACAAAATCACAGCCTCTACTACTACTACTAAAAATTATTATTACTTTATCTATATATCTAGCGTAATTTTCTCTATGTGAATAACCCGTTTTCAAAAATCTTACTCTGAGGTGATAAATTTGAAAATTATCTGCGATAGAAATCAACTGTTCGAGGTTATCTCGAACGTATCGCGTGCAGTATCCCCCAAAAGTACCCTTGCAGCGCTTGAGGGTATTTTAATGAGAGCACATGACGGCCGCCTTTATCTTTCGGGTTATGACCTGGATATGGGAATGTCTGCCTCCATTGAAGCAAAGGTGCTGGAGGAAGGCGAAATTGTACTCACCGCAAAACTATTTGTGGATATGATCCGCAGAATGGCAAGTGAAACGGTCAGCATCGAAACCGATGCTAAGCTGCTCACTTTCATCAAGGGCGGTTTTACTGAGTTTACAATTCTCGGCATTCCACCGGAGGAGTTCCCCGAAATGCCGTCGGTAACCGATTCTGCTGAATTGAAAATTCCGCAGAATATGCTCAAAAGCATGATCAATCAAACCCTGTTTGCAATTGCCTCCAACGATTCCAAGCCGGTGCACACCGGTTCGCTGTTTGAAATTAACGACAATGTGCTTACCGTGGTTTCGGTAGACGGTTTCCGCCTTGCGCTGCGCAAAGAGAAACTACACGATTGTGAGGATATCTCGTTTGTGGTGCCCGGTAAAACACTTTCTGAAATTTCAAAGCTGCTTGAGGACGATTCAGACGAGTTGGTGGATGTTTATCTTTCCCATAAGCACATTATTTTTAATGTGTCGGGATATTCGGTTGTCTCACGCCTGCTTGAGGGTGAATTTTTGGATTATAAGGCGGCGATTCCGCCAAGTTCTGCAACGGTGATTACCGTAAACAAACGTGAATTTATCGATAGCATAGAGCGCACCTCCCTGTTGATTTCCGATCGCCTAAAAAGCCCGCTGCGTGTAAAATTTGAGGAAAGCAACATTAAAATGTCTTGCTCTACCGCGATTGGTAAAGCTTACGACGAGCTGAGCTGCCGTATGGTGGGCACCCCGGTTGAAATGGGCTTTAACAACCGCTATTTGATCGATGCGCTGCGCGCAAGCGACTGCGACGAGGTCAACCTTGTTATCAACGGTGCACTCTCCCCTATGAAAATCGTTCCTCTTAAGGACGAAAGCTTTTTGTTCCTTGTTTTACCGGTACGGCTTAAGACCGAATAGAGGGAGAAAAAGGGCTTAAGAAAGGTTGCAATTTTATGCAGGAAATTAAAATTACCATTCATACAGAGTTTATTAAGCTTGACCAGTTTTTAAAATTTGCAGGGATTGTGGAAACCGGCGGTCACGCCAAAGAGGTTGTAGCTGAGGGTGTGGTAAGGGTTAACGCAGAGGTGTGTACCATGCGCGGCAAAAAAATTCGCCCCGGCGATGTGGTGGAGCTGGATGATTATCGTTTAGAGGTTGTGGCGGGTGAAAATTAACGCACTGAATTTGACAAATTTCCGCAATATCGCGTCTTTGGAGTTACAGCCCGCCGAACACGTCAATATTATTTATGGAGACAACGCACAGGGCAAAACCAACCTGATTGAGGCATTGTGGCTGCTTACCGGTGCAAAAAGCTTTCGCGGCGCAAAGGATGCCGAGCTGTTGCAGTTTGGAAGCGGCTTTGCCAAGGTGAGTGCTTCTTTTTTTAAAGAGGGGCGCGACCAAACCGCTGAAATTTTATTTACAGCAAAAAAGCAAGCCCAGCTCAACGAAATAGCACTGCCTTCGGTAACGGGGCTTGCAGGGATATTTTGTGCGGTGGTGTTTTCGCCGTCGCATCTCAGCTTAATTCAGGATGGACCGAGTGCAAGACGGCGCTTTGCCGACACCTGCATCTGCCAGATTTCCCCCAAGTTTATTGCCCTGATGAGTGACTACAACCGAACCCTGCTGCAACGCAACAGCCTGCTCAAAGACATCTCGTATTCTTCTTACCTGCTGGATACATTGGATGTGTGGGATGACAGGCTTGCCTGCCTTTCGGCACTCATTGTAAAAAACCGAAAGCAGTATATTCAGCGGCTGGCTGTGCACGCCGGTGAAATTTACAGCGGTATCTCTTCCAAAAAAGAGACGCTGCAAATGAGGTATCTGGCGGCTGGGGGGCTCACCGATGATGTCCCCGATGGGCAGTATAAAGAATGGTTTTTGCAGGCTCTGGGGCAGGCGCGGGCAGAGGATTTAAAAACAGGCTGCACCTCGGTTGGCCCCCACCGTGACGACATTGATTTTGAAATAAACGGCATGAATGTACGAAGCTTTGGCTCACAGGGGCAGCAGCGCAGCAGCGTGCTCGCGCTTAAGCTTGCCGAAAGCCGTTTGATTCGAGAGTTGTTGCACGACGAGCCGGTGATTTTGCTGGATGATGTGATGAGTGAGCTGGATAAAAGCCGACAGGATTACCTGCTCAACCACCTCAGTGAAAACCAGGTGTTCATCACCTGCTGCGATAAAGGGTATTTTGATGCCCTGCAAAACGGCAAGGCCTTTCATATGGTGAAGGGCAGGCTGCAAAACGAAGAATGCTGATGATACAGGAGGAGCTTATGTATTTACATCTCGGCCAGGACACGGTGGTGCGTACCAGCGATATCATTGGTATTTTTGATATTGATAACACATCGCTTTCCCGTTCCACCCGCGGGTACCTTGCACAGGCACAAAAAAACAATTTGGTGGTAAACGTTACCTACGAGTTGCCAAAAAGCTTTGTAGTGTGCTGCGAAAAAGGTAAGCAGCGTGTTTATATTTCACAGATATCCTCCGCTACGCTAAAAAAGCGTTCCGGTTATATAGAAGGCATTTCAAATGTATAAATTAATTTTCGGGGATTCCCCGTATTGGAGGTCATAGCATTGGAAAATACACCTCACAACGCACACGAAAACAATTACAACGCAGATGACATTCAGGTACTTGAAGGGCTTGAAGCAGTTCGCAAACGCCCCGGTATGTACATTGGCTCCACCGGGCCAAAGGGTCTGCATCACCTTGTGTATGAGGTAGTGGATAACGCCATCGATGAGGCACTTGCCGGTTACTGTTCGCAGATAACTGTCGAAATTATGGAAGGCGATATCATCAAGGTTACCGATAACGGACGTGGTATTCCTGTAGGCGTAAACGCTAAAACAGGCCTGCCTGCGGTTACCGTGGTATTCACCATTCTGCATGCGGGCGGTAAGTTTGGCGGCAGCGGCTATAAGGTTTCAGGTGGTTTGCACGGCGTTGGCGCGTCGGTGGTAAACGCACTTTCGGAATATCTTGAGGTTGAGGTTTGCGACGGCGAGCACCGCTATTATCAGCGCTTTGAGCGCGGCAATGCGGTAGCACCCCTTAAAATTGTTGGGGATACCACCGAAACCGGAACCACCGTATTGTTTAAGCCCGACCGCACAATATTTGAGGAAACCACCGCATACGAATACGATATTCTGCTTAGCCGTCTGCGCGAGCAGGCATTCTTAAATGCAGGGGTCAACATCCTGCTCACCGATACCCGCGACCTGCTGAATGTACGTGAGGATAAACTGTATTATGAGGGCGGTATCCGCAGCTTTGTAGAGCATATCCACACCAAAAAAGCGCAGGAGACCTTGCATGACGAGGTCATCTATCTTTTTGCTGCCGATGGGGATACCACCGCTGAGGTTGCCATGCAGTACAACGACAGTTTTAACGATGTTTTGCTGAGTTTTGCCAACAACATCCATACAACTGACGGCGGTACACACGAAACAGGCTTTAAAAACGCGCTTACCCGTGTGTTTAACGACTATGCCCGTAAAAACAATATTCTCAAAGAAGCGGATAAAAACTTTGTGGGCGAGGATGTGCGTGAAGGGCTTACCGCGATTATTTCGGTAAAGCTGACCGACGCACAGTTTGAGGGGCAGACCAAAGCAAGGCTTGGCAATACCGAAATTCGTTCTTTGGTGGACAGCACGGTATATGGTAAGCTGATGACTTATTTTGAAGAAAACCCCGCCACCGCGAGGGCGATTTTAGAAAAAGCCACCACCGCTGCGAAAGCACGCGAGGCTGCCCGCCGTGCAAGAGACCTCACCCGCCGCAAATCTGCGCTGGAGACCGCCAGCCTGCCCGGTAAGCTTGCTGATTGCTCCGAGCGCGGCAGCGAGGGCACCGAGATCTACATCGTCGAGGGTGACTCGGCAGGCGGCTCTGCCAAAATGGGTAGAGACAGACGCTTTCAGGCAATTCTGCCGCTTTGGGGCAAAATGCTCAACGTTGAAAAGGCAAGGCTTGAGCGTGTTTACGGCAACGAAAAGCTGATGCCCGTTGTCACTGCGCTGGGCACCGGAATCGGTGACGAGTTTGACCTCACCAAACTGCGCTACGGCAAAATTATCATCATGGCGGATGCCGACGTCGACGGCTCGCACATCCGCACCCTGCTGCTCACCTTCTTTTTCCGCTTTATGAGGCCGCTCATCGAGGAGGGCCACATCTACCTCGCACAGCCGCCACTGTTTAAAGTAGCACGCGGCAAAAAAGAGCGCTACGCCTACTCGGATGAGGAGCGCGATAAATACACGCTGGAGCTTTACCCAGACGCTGCTGAAAACCCGAACATCAAAAAAGATATTCAGCGCTACAAAGGTCTTGGTGAGATGGATCCCGAACAACTTTGGGAAACCACCATGGACCCTGAACGCCGAACCATGGTTAAGGTGGATATGGAGGACGCGGCTACAGCTGACGAAGTGTTTACAATTTTGATGGGCGATAAGGTTGCACCGCGCCGTGAGTTTATTGAAAAAAATGCACGTTATGTACAAAATCTTGATATCTGATGAAATTGAGGTGAAACAATGGGGCAAACCGACGATTGCACGGTACAGATTGACTATAGAACAAATTACGAGGATGTAATGCTCGCGCTAAAGCTTGTAGAACGAGCCGATACCAAAAATAAGCGCTGGGTGGTGCTGATTGTGTGGTGTGCGCTTGCCGTGTGTACCCTTGCCCTTTCCCCGTTGTTTAGCTCGGTGTTTGTGGCAGCGGCGGTTTATACCCTGTACACGCGCTGGGTTCGCCCGCAGCTTAACCGGCGCAGGCTTGCAAAACAGATTGGTGACAAGGGCGTAAGCTACAGCCTAAAGGTGTTTGCCAAGGGCATTGCCATCACCGAGGGCGAGCAAACTCACCGAATGTTCTACAGCGAAATGCGCTTAATAGAAAGTGACAGTTTGTTCCTGTTTTTTCATAAACAGTATGCGCTGATGGTAATTCCAAAACGGTATTTTGGCGAACAGCTTGCTGCCGCGCAGCAGGTTTTCAGCAATGGGATAGCAGAGAATTACCGGAAAATTTCTGAATAAAATACAAAGCCCTGCGTGGCAGGGTACCAGAATAATACAGCAGACTGTGCCCGGCTTACACTGGGCGGTAAAAGCCGCCCGCAAGGGTGCTGCCTGCAGAAGAATGGTGATTAATAGATGTATAATGAGGATTCAAAGCTGATTGTCGTAGACATTGAGCAGGAGATGAAAAAGTCGTTCCTCGACTATTCCATGTCCGTCATTGTAGCGCGCGCCCTGCCCGATGTGCGCGACGGCTTAAAGCCCGTACACAGAAGAATTCTGTATACGATGTATGAAAACGGACTGTACCCTGAAAAGGCGTACCGTAAATGTGCAGATACCGTCGGTACCGTTCTGGGACGTTATCACCCGCACGGTGACGCTTCGGTTTACGATGCACTGGTGCGTTTGGCGCAGGATTTCTCGCTGCGTTATCCACTTGTAGATGGGCACGGAAACTTTGGCTCGGTGGACGGCGACCCCGCTGCTGCCTACCGATACACCGAGAGCAGAATGGCGAAAATGGCAATGCCCCTGCTCACCGATATTGACAAAGAGACCGTCGACTTCAAATCCAACTACGACGACCGTATTTTAGAGCCTGTTGTTTTGCCTTCGCGCTTCCCTAACCTGCTGGTAAACGGCTCGACGGGTATTGCGGTGGGTATGGCGACGAATATCCCCCCACACAACCTGCGGGAGGTCATTGATGCGGCTTGCAGCCTCATCGATAACCCCGACGCAACGCTGGATGATTTGATGGAGCATGTAAAAGGCCCCGATTTCCCCACTGCGGGCATCATCATGGGGCGCAAGGGTATTCGCAGCGCCTACAGCACAGGGCGCGGACGCATTATTCTGCGAGCCCGCGCGGAGATTGAAGAGCATAAAAACGGCAGAGAGCGCATCATTGTCACCGAGATTCCCTATATGGTCAATAAATCGCGCCTGATTGAAAATATGGCGGAGCTGGTTAAGGATAAACGCATTGAAATGATCAGTGATTTGCGTGATGAATCTGACCGTGACGGCATGCGCATTGTAATTGAGCTGAAAAAGGATGCAAACGCGCAGGTGGTGCTCAACCAGCTGTACAGCTACACCCAGATGCAGGAAACTGTAGGCGTAATTATGCTGTGTATTGTAGACGGCGTGCCCAGAGAGCTCACCTTGAAAGAGATGCTGCACCAGTACATCAAGTTCCAGGAAGAAGTAATTGTGCGCAGAACCAAATACGATCTGCGAAAAGCGCGCGAGCGCGAGCATATCTTAGAGGGTCTCAAAATTGCACAGGATAATATCGACGAGGTTATTTCCATCATTCGTTCCTCGCGCGACAACAACGAGAGTAAGCCCCGTTTGATGGAGCGCTTTGGCCTTTCCGAAATTCAGGCATCTGCCATTATTGCCATGAGGCTGGGGCAGCTGGCAGGCTTGGAACGTGAGAAGATCGAGAACGAACTCGCAGAGCTGCTTGCAAAAATTGCCGAATACGAGGCAATCCTTGCAGATCAGCAAAAGGTACTGCAAATTGTAAAAGATGAGATCAACGCAATCAGAGATAAATTTGGTGACGAGCGCCGCACCGAAATTATGGCGGTGAGTGGCGAGGTTGATATTGAGGATTTGATTCCTGTTGAGGATTGCGTCATTACACTCACTCATTTTGGTTATCTCAAGCGTATGGCGATGGACGTGTACAAGACACAACGCCGTGGAGGCAGAGGTGTTTCGGGTATGACGCGCCGCGACGAGGACTTTGTAGAAGAGCTGTTCATCTGCTCCACCCACGATTATGTTATGTTCTTCTCCAACATGGGGCGTGTGTATCGCTTAAAGGGCTACGAAATTGCCGAGTGCAGCCGTACCTCAAGGGGTACCAACATCATAAATCTGCTGCCGCTTGAACAAGGTGAAAAAATAACCTCGATGATCAAGGTAGACGAGTTTGACGAAGAGAGATATCTGGTTATGGTTACCCGCCAGGGTACGGTAAAACGCAGCCAGCTTTCGCTTTACAAAAACGTGCGCAAGAATGGTTTGATCGCAATCTGTTTGGATGAGGGCGATGAGCTTGCGTGGGTGCGTGAAACAAACGGCGAAAATGAAATGATTATTGCTACCAAAATGGGTATGGCAATTCGCTTTAAAGAAACCGATTTGCGCCCCTTGGGCAGAAATGCGCGCGGTGTACGCGCCATCAGCTTGAACGAGGGCGACGAGGTTGTGGGCATGGCAAGAACCCGTGACGGCGCAACCATTCTCACCATTACCGAAAAAGGCTCGGGCAGACGCACCGAAATTGGCGAGTACCGCTTGCAGAACCGTGGCGGCAAGGGTATTCTCAACTACAAGTGCAACGACGAGAAGGGTCTGGTAGCGGGTATCAGGGTGGTCGATGACGGAGACGATGTGATTATGATCACAGATGACGGCGTTATCATCCGTATCTCGGTAGACGAGATCAACAAGCAGTCGCGTTACGCAGGCGGTGTGCGCGTTATGCGCGTTGCCGACGGCGGACGCATTGTAACACTTGCCCGCGCCCCGAAAGAGGAAGTGGAGGACGACGAGGAGTTGGAGGAAGACCAGCTTGACGGCGCTTCTGACACCTCGGCGCAAAACGAGGACAACGGGGAAGAAGCCGAAGCTGCTCTGGCAGAGGAAGTTTCCGATGTACCTGAAGAAAGCGAAGAATAAGGCAAGAAAATAGACGTATTTAAACCGATACGAATAAAAAACGATACTGCAAAGCTGCAGTATCGTTTTTATTTGTAAAAGCTTTATCAACTTCGAGTCTGAATCTGCTAAAAAATATTTGTTTAAACCCCATGCCCTAGGAAGAGCGGTGCCTAAAACAGAGAGCGCAGTCCGATTTTTTCGGGCTGCGCTCTCTGTTTTACATTTTAACCTTAATAAATTTACTTTGCTTCGCGAATTACCACTGCGGTTTTATTGGGCAAGCATACTGCGCTTTCCCCTGCTCTGCTGATAAACCCGGTGGCTTCACAGATGTGATCGGGGCAATCTACATTAACAAAGCGGATTTTATGATCCTTTACCTCTAAGCTCACAGGTACGCCGTATTCTTGCTTCAGAGAAAAGGTTTTGTCCTCGGTTTTTGCGAGGTTGATCTCCATTTTATTCTCTCCGCTTATGCTCACCACAGCGATAGGGCGCTCACCCGGCGTGCTGAAAAAGTGAAATAGTGCAAAGCCAATTGCAGCAGCTAAAATTACGGCAATCAAAATAAAATCATTTTTTTTCAGTGTTTTTTTTCTTTCCGGCAAAATTTTCACAACTCCAAACCAATTTGTTACTGTGACTATTATATCATAAAGCCGGAAAAGAATCACATACTACGTAAGAAACATGATAAATAGTTTTGCCAGAGTATAGGTTCTATCCTGTCTGGCAGCGGAATGATTCCGCAGTGGAGGAGTGAATATCTATGGCTTTAACACCAAAAGAATATGAGAACCTAAGCAATAAAGCATCACCAAACTCGCCGCTTGGAAAGAACATGGCTCTGGCATTTTTAATTGGTGGCTTGATTTGTACACTGGGGCAATTTTTTGTAGAGCTCTACACCAAGATGGGACTTGATAAAGATATGGCCAGCGGCACGGCATCGGTGACGTTGGTGTTTTTAAGTGTTCTGTTTACGGGGCTTAATTTATACGATAACCTTGCGTACTACGGCGGTGCAGGTACACTGGTGCCTATCACCGGTTTTGCAAATGCAGTGTCTGCTCCTGCACTTGAATTTAAAAGCGAAGGTCTGATCATGGGCATTGGCGTAAAAATGTTTTCGATTGCGGGGCCCGTAATTGTATACGGTGTTTCGGCAAGCGTCATATACGGGCTTATTTTGTATCTGTTTAAGCTCATTTAAATGAAAAAACATCTTCAAAATGCCAGGTAAAAGTCGCAGCCCTTTTTGGGCAGAAACCCATATGCGAATTAGGAACAATCTGAAAGGTTTTGATAGAATGCCAACAAAATTAGGTGCACATACCCTGCGGTTGGACAGTACACCATCTGTCCTATCCTTCGCGGCGGTGGCGAGTAAAAAAGAAGGCGAAGGGCCGCTGGGCAATAAATTTGATATTTTAAACGACGACACCTCGTTTGGTCAGCAAAGCTGGGAGAAGGCCGAGAGCCAAATGCAAAAGCTTTGCGTCAATAAGGCGCTGGAAAAAGCCAACCTTTCCCCCGACGCAATCGATTATATGTTTGCAGGCGACCTGCTCAACCAGTGTATCGGCTCCCACTATGGTCTGCGTGATCTGTCGATTCCATTTCTTGGCTTGTACGGAGCGTGCTCTACCATGGCAGAATCTCTTGCGCTCTCCTCAATGTTTGTGGATTCGGGTTTGGCAAACCAATGTGTAGCGGTAACCTCGTCGCATTTCTGCTCCGCAGAACGGCAGTTTCGTTTTCCGCTGGAATACGGCGGGCAACGCACCCCTACCGCGCAATGGACGGTAACCGGTTCGGGCAGTGTGGTGGTAGGCAAAAATGTAAAACCACCCTATGTAAAGGCGGTATGCATTGGTACCATTGAAGATTTGGGCATCAAAGATGTTAATAACATGGGCGCTGCTATGGCGCCTGCCGCGGCAAAGACAATTCAAACATTTTTTGAAGATACCTGCACCAATGCCGACAATTACGATTTAATTCTCACCGGCGACCTCGGCGAGGTGGGCAGTGACCTGTTAAGCCAACTTCTGGCACGTGAGGGCATCAGCCTTGGAACAAAACACAACGACTGCGGTCTCATCATCTACGACCGCGAAAACCAGAAGGATATCAATGCGGGCGGTTCGGGCTGTGGGTGCAGTGCAACCGTGTTATGCGCCGATGTTTTGCCAAAGCTGCAGGACGGCACGCTGAAAGACGTATTGTTTATTGCAACCGGTGCGCTGATGAGCCCTACATCGGTACAGCAGGGCGAAAGCATCCCCGGCATCGCACACCTTGTCTATCTTTCCTCACTGCCCGGGCAGAAAGGGGTACTGTAGCATGGAACTATTCCTAACTTATTTGAAAGCATTTGTCGTCGGCGGTATTTTATGCGCCATCGGGCAGATTTTTATCGATAAAACCAAACTCACCCCAGCGCGAATTTTGGTTGGTTATGTGGTGGGCGGCGTAATTTTATCGGGCCTTGGGCTATATCAGCCGCTGATCGATTTTGCAGGGGCAGGTGCTTCGGTGCCGCTCACCGGTTTTGGGCATTTGCTGGCAAAGGGTGTGCGAGAGGGGCTTGCCGAAAAAGGCTTGTTCGGTATTCTTTCGGGCGGGCTTACCGCAACGGCGGCAGGAATTACCGCAGCAATTATTTTCGCGCTGATTATCGCATTGATTTTTAAACCCGGTGATAAAAGTTAAAATAAATGTGATTCCGCAGGCATACGCCTGAGGTAAGCCGGGCACAACACTGCGGTTACGCAATGTCACATACTCCGCAGCCGCAAGCATCGGAAAAAATGTTTCCCGCAGTCATACGCCTTAGGTAAGCCGGGCACAACACTGCGGTTACGAAATGTCACATACTCCGCAGCCGCAAGTACAGGCAAAGAATGTTTTTCGTCGCACGGGGGCGCAGCCCCACATATCATGTGAGTATAATATAAAAAAGAGTAGCTTTCCGGTGTTTGCGGCTGCTCTTACCGCAACGATTCAGTAGCATTCGGAGGTGGAGTTATGCCAGATTATCAAAAAATGTACGCTGCTTTGTTTAATCAAATCACCGATACCATCGAGCACCTGCAAAAAATACAGCAACAGGTTGAGGAATTATATATCAGCGCGGATGAGCCGATTCAGCTTGCGGACTTTGCAAAAGAAAGGTAGCTCTGCGCAAACAAAAAAGAACCATCTGCTTATAGCAGATGGTTCTTTGCATGCTGCAGATTAAATCAATCCGCAGTCTTCATAATCTTTCCACTTTTCACGGTAGCTGCGCTCACTGAGCAGGCGAAAAACGATGTAACCCACCGAGCCCATCAGCAGCACAATGGGGACAACAACGGAAAGCAGTTTTTTAAAAGCACAATCTTGTTTCATTGCAGCAACCCTCATTTCAGTTTATGGTGTAAATGATATCCGTATCATACCCTAAACAGGACAGGTTCGTCAATGCTGCACAGCAAAGTTTGCATAAAGTTCAAAAACAAGCGGGTACAACAAAAAAGCAGATGCCGGTTTCAGCATCTGCTTGTTTTTGCTGTTGTGGTTCAGCGTTCGCTTAGCCAACTGGATTCAGTTTGCATGCAAGGTGAGATTTCTTTCTTGCTGCACAGTTTTTGTGAAGAATATTTTTAGCGGCAGCTTGGTCAATTTTCTTAACCGCAAGCTTTACAACCTCTACTTTATTCTCGTCGTTGTTAGCAAGAGCCAACTCCGCATTTTTAATCACAGTTTTGAGATTTGTTTTTACTGCTTTGTTCTCAGCAGATTTCGCAGCAATAACTTTAACTCTTTTCTTAGCAGATTTAATGTTAGGCATATTCACACCTCCTTCATTACACATGACAGTACAAGTTATATTAGCATTTTTGCGCTAAAAATGCAACTATTTTTCAAGAAAAAATCGCATGAATCCAATATTTTTTCTGTAAAATGCCCATAATGAGGGTGAAACAAACATACAACAGCCCAGAGGAGGGCTTTTAGGAGGAATTTTTATGAATTTTCGTACAGACCTTGCTATGGAGCTGGAGGAGCAGCACCGCCCCGAACAGCTTTCGGGTATCACCTCAGAGGATGAAACCGTGGGCAACCTGCAAATCAACCGCATTAAAATCACCACCGAGGAGGCGGCGCAGAAAATCGGCAAGCCGGTTGGGGAATATATCACGGTTACGGTACCGCCTTTTTCTGACGATGTCACCTCTGCAAACGACGAGATTGAAGCAATGGCACAGCAGATTCAGCACCTGATTGGCGACGACAAGGGGCTGGCACTGGTGGTGGGGCTGGGTAACCAGCAAATCACCCCCGATGCACTTGGTCCCAAGGTTGCAGAGGGTATTATTGCCACGCGGCACATCAAGGGCGAAGTTGCCGAGGCAGCGGGGCTGTCGCATCTGCGCCCCGTGGCGGCAATTGCACCGGGCGTTCTGGGGCAGACCGGAATCGAAACCGGCGAGGTAATTTCTTCGCTCGTTCATGATATTAAGCCGAGCTGTGTGATTGCCGTAGACGCGCTTGCCTCCCGCAGCCTTGACCGGCTGGGCTGTACCGTGCAGATTGCCAATAGCGGCATCTCCCCCGGTTCAGGGGTTGCCAATGCACGCAAAGAGCTTTCGCAGAAAACGCTTGGTGTTCCTGTGGTCTCAATCGGCGTGCCCACTGTGGTGGACGGAACCACCCTTGCTGGGGATTTGATGCAGGGGCGCGAGATGATGAGCGATGAGCAGATTCGCGAGCGTTTTGAGCCGCGCGGCGCAATGATGATGGTGACTCCACGGGAAATCGATCTCGTCATTCAGCGCGCCGCAAAAGTGATTGCACTCGCCATCAATCGTGCCCTGCAGCCACAGATGAGTCTGGACGATATCGTTTATCTTGGCGAGTAAACGAAGGAACAAAGTATAAACCTACCATTTTACGCATATCCATTGATAGTGGGGCGAGTTGAATCTACTCGTAAAAGTGCGTACATGGGGGAATAATAAGTGGGCAGACGAAGAAACAGGCTACAGGTGAAAAAGGCGTTGTCGCTGATGCTGATTTTGCCGCTTGCGGCGTGGGGCTTATTCAAATGTATGCCCCTGCTCACCAATTTGGCGGCGCGCGCTGCCATGCTTTCTGCCGCTATGAATATGCCCGAGGGCAGTATTGCCATGCTTGAACAGCGCTTTAACTCCGAACTATTTGAAAACGGAGAAAAAAATAACGTCATCGTATCCGAAGCGCCGCCGCCTGTTTCTTCGTCCGAGCCCGAGAGCTCTTCTTCTCAGTCTGGAATTGATTCGGAAGAGGAAAACCCAAGCCTCCCCACCCCCGAGGATATCCCGGCCGAATACCGCGGTACCATTCGTGAGCTGCAATATGGTGCCGACAGCAGCCAAATTTATATCCCGCTAAAAGCGGGGTATCTCAAAAATTCAACCAAGCTAGACAACGCGGATGTGCAGAAAGAGCTGAATAAACCGCTTGAGATGAAACTAAAACAAACGGACGAGCCGCAGGTGCTGATTGTACACACCCATGCCACCGAAAGCTACGAGCCGTACCCCGTGGGCTTTTACGACAAACGCGGAACCTGGCGCACTACCGACAATGCCTACAACATTGTACAGGTGGGCAACCGCATAGCCGAACAGCTTGAGGAGGCAGGCATTGGTGTAATACACGATGCCACGCAGCATGATTACCCCTCCTACAACGGCTCGTATGAGCGCAGCGCCGAAACCATCAAGGGCTACCTCAAGCAATATCCCTCCATCAAAGTGGTGCTGGATGTACACCGCGATGCGATTCAGCCCGAGGATGATGTGATTGTCAAAGCGACGGCGGAAATTGACGGGAAAAAAGCTGCTCAAGTGATGATTATTACCGGCAGTGAGGACGGCACCATGGGTGTGCCAAACTGGAGCAGCAACCTACGTTTTGCGGCGGCGCTGCAGAGCAGTGCCGAGGGAATGTATGAGGGGCTTATGCGCCCAATCTTTTTCTGCTACCGCAAATACAATATGGATTTAACCAAGGGCTCGATTCTGCTGGAGTTCGGCAGCCACGGAAATACGTTGGAGGAAGCGGAGTACAGCGGCGAGCTGATTGGAAAGGCACTGGCAAAAACCCTAAACGATACTAAAAAATAGTACGGATGTGAATTATGAAAAGGATGTTGAGATTATTTGGGCTGTCATTTTTTTGCGCAGTGCTAATGATTGCACTGTTATGTGGTTTTGCGGTGGTAGACAGCAACACCCGCCAAACAGGGTATGGCGACTTTGTCCCCCTGCTGCAGGCACAGCAGGCAGACCCCCTGCACTACGAAGTTTCCCTGTTTGGCGAAGGCTATGTGATATCTATGGATTGGCTGAATACCGCCCTAAAATACGCACAGGAAATAAGTCCGTATACTCCTGCAAAAGGCAGGCTTGCCATTAAGCTGGCAGCCTTGGGCGCACAGGCGATACAAGAAAATCTAATGGTATATCAATAATTTTTAGGTAAATTTTAAAAACCACCATACCCATCTGGGCATGGTGGTTTTGCCTGCCGCACTGTTGCACAAGCAACACCTAGGAACAGCTTGTAAAATCTGTTAACTGCAAAAAAAGCGCTATTGCTGAAAGCTTTTCTCTTATGATATAATAACCGTGACACGGTTATTATATTTTATTTTAATGCCTTTGGCTCGCCCTTACGGGGCAACCGCCAAAATGGCGAATTATATCATAAATGCTACGCTTTTTATGATATAATAACTTGCAAGGCAGCTATTATATTTTATTTCAATGCCTTTGCCTCGCCCCTTACGGGGCAACCGCCAAAATGGCAAGTTATATCATAACAAGCAGTGTTATGATATAATAGAACGTAATTGCTATGCGCGGCAAAGCGCCGCACAGGAGGTTTATATGGATAACATTCGCGAAAGAACCAGAAACTTTTGCATCATTGCGCACATCGACCACGGCAAATCAACGCTGGCAGACCGCCTGCTGGAAAAAACAAGTGCCGTTGCACTTCGTGATATGGAAGAACAGCTGCTCGACAATATGGATATTGAACGGGAGCGCGGCATTACTATAAAAGCGCGCGCGGTTACCGTAAACTACAAGGCGAAAGACGGCAACGATTACATCTTTAACCTAATCGATACCCCGGGCCATGTCGATTTTAACTATGAGGTTTCGCGCTCGCTCGCCGCGTGCGAGGGTGCAATTTTGGTTGTGGATGCGTCACAGGGCATAGAGGCACAGACGCTCGCCAACACCTACCTTGCCATTGAGCACGACCTTGAGGTGGTGCCCGTTGTCAACAAAATCGATCTGCCCGCCGCAGACCCCGACCGTGTCTGCCATGAGATCGAGAACGTCATCGGCATCCCCGCTATGGACGCGCCTAAAATTTCAGCAAAGCAGGGCGTCGGCATTGAAGAGGTGCTCGAACGTATTGTCACCGGCATCCCTGCACCCAAAGGGGACGAGAATGCACCGCTTAAAGCATTGATTTTTGACAGTTACTATGACAGCTACAAAGGGGTTATCGTTTACATCCGCGTGATGGAAGGCAAGGTGACCCCCGGCATGACCATTCGTATGATGCAGAAGGGCGCCGAGTTTGACATAGTGGATGTGGGCACGATGGGTGCAACCCACCTCAACTCCACAGGCGAGCTGGTTGCAGGCGAGGTTGGCTATATCACCGCCTCCATTAAGAACGTAAGGGAAACCACCGTGGGTGATACCATTACCGATGCGGACAACCCTTGTGATGCTGCGCTGCCCGGTTACCGTAAGGTAAACCCCATGGTATTCTCGGGTATTTACCCTACCGATAGCGCTCGCTACCCCGACCTGCGCGACGCGCTGGAAAAACTGCAGCTCAACGACGCATCTCTCAGTTTTGAGCCCGAAACCTCGATTGCACTCGGCTTCGGCTTTCGCTGCGGCTTTTTGGGGCTTTTGCATATGGAGATTATTCAGGAGCGCATTGAGCGCGAATTTAACATCGATATTATCACCACTGCGCCCAGCGTTATCTATAAGCTGACGCTTACCAGCGGCGAAACCATTCAGATCGACAACCCCACCAACTACCCCGACCCCGGCACCATCGCCTCGGCACAGGAGCCGTTTGTGCGCGCATCCATTTTTTCACCCAGCCAGTACATCGGCAACATTATGGATTTGTGCCAAGGCCGACGCGGTGAGTACAAAGATACAAAATATCTCGACGAAGACCGTGTGGAACTGCACTACGACCTGCCCCTCAATGAGATTATCTACGATTTCTTTGATGCGCTAAAAAGCCGCACCAAGGGTTATGCGTCGTTTGATTACGAGCTTACGGGCTACCGAGATTCCAAGCTGGTGAAGCTGGATATTCTGCTAAACGGTGACATTGTGGACGCCTTGTCGTTTATTGTGTTTGCCGACAGTGCCTATACACGCGGCAGAAAGCTAACAGAAAAGCTAAAAGAGAATATTCCGCGGCAGATGTTTGAGGTACCCATACAGGCGGCAATTGGCGGTAAGGTAATTGCACGAGAGACGGTTAAAGCAATGCGGAAGGATGTTCTTGCCAAGTGCTACGGCGGTGACATTTCACGTAAAAGAAAGCTGTTGGAAAAACAAAAAGAGGGCAAGAAGAAGATGCGCCAGCTCGGCTCGGTTGAGGTGCCGCAGGAGGCGTTTATGGCAGTTTTAAAACTCGACGAATAAATATTTGCACGCGTACCGTGCCTCTGACTGCGAGGGCGGCTGGCCTGCGCTTGTTGCGCTGCCTGCCCGGTTTGCCAGCGGGCGCTGCCCGCAGAGAGGATACAAAATGGAGACATTTAAGAGAGTACTCAAAGAGTGGATTATTCCGTTTGCGCTGGAAATTATAGCGATTGTACTGATCGTTAAATTTGTGTGTTTTTTTGCGGTGGTACCCACCGGTTCGATGATTCCCACGGTGGATGAACACAGTTGGCTGTTTGCCACCCGTATGTACAACCCCGAAAAAAATGTAAAGCGCGGTGACATACTGGTGTTCCGCAGCGATGAGATGGACCAAACCCTGCTCAAACGCTGCATCGGCTTGCCAGGTGAGAAAATCGTACTCGATGACGAGGGTAAGCTGTACATCAACGGTGAATATTATGAGGAACCCTATGTGGTAAATAAACTGGCGGAGCCCGCAAGCTTTCAGGTGCCCGAGGGCAGTTACCTGTTCCTGGGCGATAACCGCAGCGGCTCACTTGACGCGCGCTATTGGGAAGACCCTTACGTCCCCGCTGGAAAAATAATGGGCAAGGCACGCTTTACCATGTGGCCACTTAAAAACTTTGGGATATTGAAATAATGGGAAAAAACTTAAAAAATATCGGGCTTTATGTACACGTACCATTTTGCGTGAGCAAATGCCCATACTGCGATTTCTATTCGGTCAAAGCGGACGATGAGGCGATGGATGCCTATACGGCCGCTGTGTGCGCCTGCATAGACCGCTTTGCACAACGCTACCCCTACCCTGCTGATACGCTTTATTTTGGCGGTGGTACTCCCATTTTACTGGGGGCAGCGCGCCTTGCAACTATGATAGAACATGCGCAAAAAGGCTTTGGATTGCAGCGTGCGGAAATAACCATAGAGGCAAACCCTTATTCTGCCCTGCGGCAAACGCTTGCAGAGCTGCACAGCGCAGGTGCGAACCGTCTTTCGATGGGGCTGCAAAGCGCGGTGACACAGGAACTTGCATTTTTGGGCAGAGGGCATACCCCAGACGGCGCTAAAAAGGCTGTGGAGGATGCACGAGTGGCGGGTTTTGATAACATCAGCCTTGATATTATGATGGGCATTCCGCGCCAGACAGCGCAGTCGGTGGAGCGCTCGATTGATTTTTGCGCAGACCTTAATGTGGAGCATATCTCCTCCTACCTGCTTAAAGTAGAGGAAGGTACGCCGTTTTACGAGCGCAATATTCTTGACATATGCCCCGACAGCGACGAGCAGGCGGAAATATACCTGCACGCGGTGGAATACCTTGCAGGCAGGGGCTACAAACAGTATGAGATTTCCAACTTTGCGCGGGATGGAAAGGTAAGTCGCCACAACCTCAAATACTGGAACTGCGAGGAATACATCGGCATCGGGCCGAGCGCGCACAGCTTTATCGGTGGTGAGCGCCGTTTTTACGGGCGCGATTTGCAGGGGTTTATCCGCACTGCGGGCGAAGTTGGTTGGCAGTTTGATGAGCAGGGCGGTGACTTTGAGGAGTATGCCATGCTCAAACTGAGGCTGGCAAGCGGATTGAGCTTTCATGAACTGAGCTGGTTGTACCCCGAAGCGGATGTTGCCGCGATGATAGAACGAGCAAAGCCGATGCAGCGGTCAGGGCTGCTTACCGTGACAGAATACGGAATCTCTCTGACACCGCAGGGATTTTTGGTCTCCAATGCGGTGATTGCAAAATTGATTTTATAAAAGAACGCTTCGGCGTTCTTTTTTTTGCAGATTGGCAAAAGAAGTTGTACTTGCAGCCGCAGTAAAAAAATAACTAAAAACAGGCAGTCGATATCTGGTTTTTCGATGAATATTATTTGCTGCGGGGTTCCGTCCCCGCGCGACGGG